>CAUYTY010000193.1 GCA_963575655.1 Gammaproteobacteria bacterium
ATCGTACAGGGTATGGTGTAATGTCAGTCTCCTGCTAAATCATGAACCCCTAGACTCTCGCCCGCGATGCTGTGGAATTGGCGCAGCAACATGGTTACCGCTTCGAGGTCGCCGTGATGATGGATATGTTGCCCCACACTGTTCATATGGAATCGATGGCAGTATTTACGTATCCTGCCGTCGGATAACCGGGCAGAAACCTACCGGCCCAACCACCTTCTTCCACGTAACCACTTGCTAACCAAGCCCATGAAAAGTCTTTGGTCTGATCACGCCGCCGATTCCTTTGTCGCCCGCTATGCCGCTGAGGGGATTGGCCCCAACCTGGCGCTACGTGTCTATAGCGCGCATTTATGAGGTATTTCCGCTTCTGTGCCCCCTGTGTGGCGGAACCATCCGCATCATTGCCTTTTCCTGTAAGTACGTAGCGTCTGCCCTTACTGTAATACCAGACGCATGACCGAGACCGCCGCACAGGGGGCACAGGAGAGGGGGTAGGTGTGGTTGTGCTGAAGTGATGTCTCAGAATTGATGAGCAGCTTTCATGCTCCTGGACAGTCTGCTTTGGAGGGTGGTGCTGAGGACCGGAGGCGATGGTTAACCGTAATCGTGGGAATGGCAGAAGTTGGACCTCACTGCCGCCTCTTCACCCTTTTCTCCGATCAGCCTTGACGGCTGTATCCAGCGGTTCGGGAGAAATTGAGTCACCATTCTCGCGCTCCGAGTTGATCGCGTATGCCATGATGGCGTCATTCTCCTGGGCCTTTCTCGACATTGCGTCCCATGAAAAGCCGATAAGCTTGGAGTCGATCGTGATCGACCTGAGCCCGTTCCCCCGATCTGCCACATGAGTCTGACTCAATTTTTACCGAACTCATGGAACAAAAAATGTTTCTCCCCCTCTCCTGGCAAGGAGAGGGGGTCGGGGGGTGAGGTTTCGGATAATGTCTAATCATTCACCCCTTCCTGTTGGAGAGGTGAACAGTTATTCTCCCCTCACAATGTTTAGACTCTTACCTGATAAGGGCCACTAAATGATTATTGCCACTTCTGCTCAATTCGGTCGTTATAGTGCGCTGCATCCGCTGTTTATGCGGGTATTTGAATTTACGCGCGACACCAATCTCTTAACGCTTGCGCCCGGGCGTTATCCAATTATTGACGAACGACTGTTGGTTATCATTGAGCATACCGTTGGGCGCAGTCGTGAGGATGCGCAACTGGAATGCCATCGCAGGTACATAGATATTCAGTGGGTGCTAGCAGGTGTCGATGAAATGGGTTGGAGGGCAACTGCCGATTGCAGCGAACCCGTAGATGATTACAATTCTGAGAGAGATATCCAGTTTTTTCGCGATCACCCAGTAAGTTGGATCGCAACACCGCGCGGTGCATTTTGCATCTTCTTTCCAGAAGACGCACACGCACCACTGGTGAGTAATGAGAAGATATGCAAGGCGATATTCAAGGTTGCAGCGGAGCACAATAACTTCCGGTGAAGTTTGTTACTTGCCATGAAGATATTTTGGCAACTTGGGTTATTTTGTAACCGTTCAATTTCTTAGCAAGGCCTATTGCTTTATCTCTTTGGGTAAAGTGGTGGTGCTATGAACCAAGTTTTGGCAATCGTTATCTTCCCCTATGCCAGGTTCGATGAAAGGCATTACGGCGCCTACCGGACCGATCAGCGCTCCCAATGCGGCGGCAGCGGCCATACGTCCCCCCAAGGGACCTGCCTTGGGACGTACCTCGGGGGATTGGAAGCTTCCTGTGACACGGAGCGGTGAATGAGCGCTGAATAGGCTCAGATCTTTGGGGTGAGGTTCGAGGGTGAGATCCAGTTGCTCTTGGCGTAGGTCCATGGTCCCGGATCCGGTCACCTTAGTACTCGTGGTATCGATTACCAGTGGCTGGATGGTGAATACCCCGTTGTGGGCGAGTACCTGCGCGACGGCGCAACGTAGCTCTACACGATTATCAAGAAATAGCAGGGAGGTTAGTGTCTTAGCGAGGTCTAACCGCACCAGGGCCAGAAACAGGCTATCCAGGTGACCTCGAGTAACGACGAAGAAGGCACTGCCCTCGGCAGTAGCTAGGAGATTGCCGACCGAGCCACCACCGCTGCTGAAGCGAAGTCGTCCCGTTAAGACTCCGCTATTTTGCTGGCTCCCTCCCAGAGAGGTCAGGAAACGTTGTAGGTCGATCTGCTGGAAGTGAGTTTCCAGGGTGATTGGCATAGGATTATAGTGAGTATCCATGCCGACTACGGATTGAACCTGTCCACCAGCTAATCCAAAATTAAGAGGGGTCATATGGAGTTGTCCATCCTCTAGGCGTAAATGGGTTTTGACCTCCTCCAAAACGATGGGTGTCACAATCCGTCGCCCCTGGACCTCAAGGTCTACATCCATACCAATAGCTGATGCTGGTTCTACCGTGTCTACTGCGCCGTCCGGGGGGGTCTCACGTGTCACCGACCGGCCGATTCCGATGTCCATCAGCGCGAGGTGATTGGATATCAAATGGCCAGTTAAACGTGGGCGTTTTCCCATACCTTCCCAAGTAATGTTGCCAGCGAAGTCACTACCGCCCACAACGCCTTGGAGATGTTGTGCTACCCACTTCGTTTCTTGTTGAGAGAGATGCCCCTGGATGTGATAGGGCGGGAGGTTGGGTAACGGGATACCAAAGATGGGCGAAAGGGCAGCAAGGCTCTCACCGGCCATTTCCACTTCCAGATCAGCTCCTTGAAACATCCATGGGGCGGTTAGGGTCCCACTCCAGCGGCCATGGGTATTGCCCCAGGTAAAACAGCCTTCTATTCCAAAGGCTCGTTCTGGTTGTAAGAGGGCGAGCAGAGGGTCGGTATGGAGCTTAATCTCGGCATGTCTGCCCCGTATCTGGCCATTGCCGCGCAGTACCAAGGATTGGCTGTCGAGATCTAGGGCATGGGCAATAAAGTCCACATCCAGAATGGGATCAATGAAGGTGAGTCGTCCCTCCCGCAGGAGCAGCCGACCAATGGTAAAGTGGGAGGGTCCCCCCCCCTCACTACCTCCTTCTTTTTTCGCGAAGGTCCAGTTAGCTATCCCCTGGGGGGAACGCTCCAAATGAAACACCGGGCGGGTCAAGGCAACCTCTGGTAACACCCAACGACCTTGTAGCAGTGCTGATAGGTCGATCTGCACCATCAGTTCTTCCACCTCGACTAGCAGAGCCCTCTGACTCCAAGGAGGGTTGGCCAGGCGTAGCCCCTGAATTCGGATCCGGGGTAGCCATGACAGCTCCAGTTCTATATTTTCTTGGATGGTCAACTCCCGTCCTAGTTGGGTGCTGATCCAGTGGCTTAGCGGAGGGCGTAGCCAGTTCCATCGGAAGGTGGCGGGGACCAGGGCAAGGCTGACCAGAAAAATCACAAGCACCAACAACAGCCCCTTGAGCACGGCACGCACGACGCTATACCCCCCCGATGAACCGAATATTATCTTGCGATAATCATCATGAATTAGTTTTTATCTACGATAACCCAAGTTGCTACCTACATTGAGTAATTCTTTAGGTCGCTCTCCCCCCAACCCCCTCCCGTTGGGAGGGGGAGAAAACAACGCCAGCCATTGATATTGGCCACTAAAGCTGAATACCTTCACTCCCCCTCCCAACGGGAGGGGGTTGGGGGGAGAGCGACCCAAAAATTACCTGTCTGGAAAGAATTATGGCTTGAGACCGTAGGTGGCAACTTGGGTTACGATAATACTGAAAGTTTACGTATCATAAACTAATTCGTTAATATTATCGTACGGAAACTTCAGAAAATTAATAATTGTAGAAATTCTGTGTTGCCAAACTATTGATGTTTGCTTGATTTACATGTATTTTCTGCGTTTTGTTGGTGAGGCTAATTGTTCTGACAAAAGTCTTTGGTAGATTAAAACTTCACAAAACGATAAGGAGAACTCACATTGCTATCTATTCGTCATTGACGAAAGCCGGCCTCTCATTTTGATAGAGGAATAACCTGTCAAACAGATTACGGCCCGGCGATCGCTTTGGTTTGCTGTCGTTGTCAAGAAAGATGTCGCATCTTTGGGCATCGTTACAAGTCGCTTTCACTTCTTTATTTTGCAATTCGTCGAGTGCACCCTCGGTGGCTGCAAAACACAAAATCGGGGTTTCCAGCCAAACACTAGAGCATTTCCCGATTAGGTTGGCGCATCCTGCCCACATCCGGAACCGCAAGTAGGCAGAATGCTCACGCCCCGGGGAACTGTTCTCTGGATATACGCCAACCTAATCGGGAAATGCTCTAAATTAATGGACAAGCCAAAACACTGAACATTTAATAACCTCCAGGATTCCAGGAGTTTTTTGCCGTTACGTATGGTTAGATCAGTGTTGAGGTATCACAGGATTTCAGGTCCCGGCAGCTAATCGTTGTTGGATCTGTGCTGAGGGGATTAGTTGCCATAACCGGGCCAATTCAGGGCCGGCTAGGGTGCCAGTGAGAGCGGCACGCAAGGGGTGAAAAAGGGTAGGACCGCGGGCACCGGTGGTCCTCTTTAGAGTTTCAGTAAACGATTTGAAATCGCCATGACGAGCAGAGAGGGCCTCCAACGCGGCACCATAGAACGCAGAACCCGCCGCAGTGATCGCGGCACGCGCCTCTGCCGTAGGTTCGAGGCCCTCGCTGTAGATCACGCGAGCCCAATACACACCATCAGCGGGTAGCAGCAGATTAGGACGCACCGCACTGACAAAGGCCTCTCGGTTTGCCGCAGGCACCAAGGTATGAACCTCCGTTGGTAACCAATCCCACAAGTGTGTCCAACCGGCCACAGTCAATGCCTCCCGCTGCCAGTGTCGGAGTGCCCCATCATCATGGTGGGCAGGCGCACACCCCAAATGGTTGAGCGTAAAGGCCGCAGCCAGTTGATCCAGGCTCAATAGGCCCATCTCACCGTAAGGATGACCGAGACGTGCCAGATGATTGAGTACGGCCTCGGGCAAGTAACCGGTTTCCCTCAGTTCTTTCAAACTACGGGCACCGTGTCGCTTGGACAGAGGAGCACCATCAGCCCCCAGGATCAGCGAGAGGTGGCCATATTGTGGGATGGGCAGCCCCAGGGCAGTGAGGATCAGTAGTTGGCGTGGAGTATTGGAGAGGTGATCCGCGCCACGCAGGATATGAGTAACTCCCATCAGGGCATCGTCCACGGCGTTGGCAAATAGAAATGCCGGGCTACCATCGGAGCGACGAATAACGAAATCCCCCAGGTCGTCACTGCGAAAGGTCTGCGGACCACGCACGAGGTCGTTGAATTCTAGGGTTAGCCCAGGCGGCACCCGGAGACGCAACGAGCTCAGCGCTTGCGCCACCCGTCGTGCCTCAACCTGAGCAGACGACAGATGGGCACAAGTTCCTGAATAACGAGGGGGCTTCCCGGTTGCTCGTTGAATAGCACGCTGGTGTTCGAGTTCTTCCTCGGAACAGAAGCAGGGATAGGCCCGTCCCTCGGCCTCCAGGCGATCATAAAACTCTGCGTAGTATTGACCCCGTTCGGATTGACGATAGGGGCCGTGGGGGCCACCGCGATCGGGTCCTTCGGTCCAGCTCAGACCCAACCAATCCAAGTCGGTCAGCATTGACGCCTCGTGGATGGTTCGACTCCGCACCACATCGGTATCTTCGATACGGAGTAGGAAGACACCACCCGCAGCCTGGGCAAGAAGGGCGGCATAAAGGGCGGTGCGGGCATTACCAAGGTGCAAGTCTCCGGTCGGACTCGGGGCAAAGCGGGTGCGTACCATGCTCATCGGTGTAATAGTGACCTAATGACCTGAAATCGATAAGGGTTTGAGAACCGCCATCCTATCTAGAATGGCTGTCTACCGCCGTTTTAATGAATGGTCGGGATTTTAGCAGCACACGTCCCGTGTGTATTCAGCATTCACCATCAGAATCTCCATGATTAACCCAAGTCGCCACCGAGTAAAGCGATCCGTCAGCCCGATAGAGAATGCCGAAATCCAGGCGCCCTGGATGGTAGACCTGCGTCCCATTCCACACCCCTGTACTCTAATCGTGGCCGATAGGTCCAGCGTTGGGTAATAATGCGTGGGGGATCGTTGAGTTAACGTACATTTAACCAGGAATCCGATGCAAGCGCGTAGGCTCTATATCAAGACTTTTGGTTGCCAGATGAACGAGTACGACTCAGCCCGCATGGCAGAGCTACTCAAGGCCACCGACAACCTGGAACTAACCACTGACCCGACCCAAGCCGACGTGTTGCTACTCAACACCTGCTCGGTACGGGAAAAACCCCAAGAGAAGGTATTTTCTCAACTCGGGATGTGGCGTCCGCTCAAGGAGGCCCGACCGGGGGTTGTGATCGGGGTGGGAGGGTGTGTGGCCAGTCAGGAGGGAGAGGGTATTCGGAGCCGCGCACCCTACGTGGATGTGGTCTTTGGTCCCCAAACGCTGCACCGCCTACCGGAGATGTTGGCGGCGGTACGTCTTCGTCGGCAGGCAATCGTCGATGTCTCCTTCCCGGAGATCGAAAAATTCGACCGCCTCCCCGAACCTCATGCCGAGGGACCCACCGCCTTCGTTGCCGTGATGGAGGGGTGCAGCAAATACTGCACCTTCTGCGTGGTGCCCTACACCCGTGGTGAGGAGGTCAGCCGACCATTCGACGATGTCATCACCGAGGTGGCAGGCCTGGCGGCACAGGGGGTTCGGGAGGTGACCCTACTCGGTCAAAACGTCAACGCCTACCGTGGGGTATTGCATGAAGGTGGTAGCGCCGACCTTGCCTCACTTATCGAATATGTGGCGGCAATTTCCGGTATCGGGCGGATACGTTTCACCACCTCCCACCCCATCGAAATGACTCAGTCACTCATTGATGTCTATGCCCGCGTTCCAGCTTTGGTGGGACACCTGCACCTACCAGTACAGAGCGGCTCAGACTCGATCCTGGCGCGCATGAAGCGTCGCCACACCGTGCTGGAATATAGAGACTTGATCCGCCGATTACGTGCGGCGCGTCCGACGCTGAGTCTGTCCTCGGATTTCATCGTGGGTTTTCCCGGAGAGACCGAAGAGAATTTCCAGGCCACCCTGGCCCTGGTGGAATCACTTGGTTTTGACCATTCCTTCAGTTTCATCTACAGCCCGCGCCCCGGTACCGCTGCCGCAGAGATGGCGGACGTCGTTCCTACCGAGGTGAAGCAACAACGCCTTGCCCGCTTGCAGACGCTGCTCACTGCCCAAGCGGCGCGGATTTCCGCTGCGATGGTGGGTGACATTCAACGCATCCTGGTGGAAGGACCATCGCGTAAGGATCCCGCTTGGCTGGCAGGACGCACAGAGAACAATCGTGTAGTAAATTTCCCTGCCGATCCAGGGTTGGTAGGTTCCTTCGTAAAGGTGAAGATTACCGAAGCGTTACCCAATTCTCTGCGGGGTGAGTGGGTAGCAAATGAGGACGACGTGGGATGAGCAACGTTACCGTGAAGGTGCAATACGCTGTGTTAAGGGAGGGCGTCCCGGCGCACGATCTCATCACCCGTTGGGTGAGGATGGCGGTACAACAGGGTAAACCTCCTCGCACCGGACCATTACGCCGTGCTACGCAAGGGCCAAAATTGGCAGCAGAGGTAACCGTACGGGTAGTGGGAGAACAGGAGATGGCCGACCTCAACCGCCGCTATCGCCACAAAGACGGCACCACCAATGTGCTGTCCTTTGGCTACGATGTCCCGCCAGGGATGGATATCCCACTCCTTGGCGACCTGGTGATCTGCGCACCGGTTGCCGCCCAGGAGGCGGTCGCCCAGGGCAAGGAAGCAGAGGCCCACTGGGCACACTTGGTGATCCACGGTACCCTGCACCTGTTGGGCCTCGACCACGAAGAGTCCAGCGCTGCAACGGCCATGGAGGCGCTAGAAATCCAAATTATGGCAAAATTGGGTTATCCTGACCCCTACAACGAAACCATCCTGGTTTCCACAACCTCTCATATCTCCTAAAGATCTTTGAAGATCTCATGAAGGAAGACCGAACTCCTAATGGTTCCACCTCTCGGTCGTGGCTCGAGCGTATCGGGCAGGCCCTGGCGGGGGAACCCCACGACCGTAATGAACTCCGCGAGTGGTTACGCGATGCTGGCGAGCGTGGCGTCCTAGATGCCGACTCTCTCCAAATGATCGAGGGCGTGCTCCAAGTTTCCGAGGCCCGCGTCCGCGATATCATGGTCCCGCGTTCCCACATGATGGTGGTCGAGTGTGATGCCTCGCTGGAAGAGATTCTGCCACTGGTCGTGGAATCAGCCCATTCTCGGTTCCCGGTGATTGGTGACAATCGCGACGAGGTGCTGGGTATTTTGCTGGCCAAAGACCTGCTCGGTTACTTTACGTCCAACCACAGCATCCCGTTTAGTGTGCGTAATGTATTGCGTCAGGTGGCGTTTATTCCTGAGAGCAAGCGGTTGAGTATGCTCCTCAAGGAATTTCGTGCCAGCCATAATCATATGGCGATCGTAGTAGACGAATACGGTGGGGTGGCGGGATTAGTCACCATTGAAGATGTACTGGAACAAATTGTCGGTGAGATCGGTGACGAGCACGATAGTGAGGAAGATGCCTATATTATCCCGCAGGGAGAACACGAATGTATCGTCAATGCGCTAACTCGAATCAACGATTTCAACGAACACTTCGGGACAAATTTCCATAACGAGGAATTCGAGACCGTTGGGGGATTGGTACTCAATGCCTTCGGGCGAATGCCACGGCGCGGCGAGGGTATCACTATGGAAGGGCTGAGTTTCAAAGTTCTAGGGGCCGATATCCGTCGCCTCCATTTGCTCCAGGTAATTCGGGAGATTCCTACAACTACGAAAGGTAGCAACGAATCGTAATCCAACCGCAATCTTCTGATTCTTTCTCTGATCATAAAAGAAAAATTCTGGTTGTCTGACTATTCTTGCTTGCAATGTTTGCCTCAACCTTTGAAAATTTTTCTTTTATGCAAAATGTAACTACCTACCCAAAACTGGTTGCCCTCTTAGCGGGTGCAGCGCTGCCGCTCGCCTTTGCCCCGGTAGGATTATTCCCCCTAGGATTTTTAGCCCCGGTGGTCCTGCACCTACTTTGGGAAGGGGCCTCGCCACGGCAGGCATTTGGTTACGGTTACCTGTTTGGTGTAGCCTGTTTCGGGGTAGGGGTGAGTTGGATCTTTATTAGCATCCACGATATGGGTCACCTGCCCCTGGAACTGGCAGGATTCATCACAGCGTTATTCATTGCCTTTCTAGCATTATTTCCGGCCCTTCAGGGCTATTTAACGGCACGATTTCTCTCCGGTTACAGCCCAATTCACGCCGTATTTGCCTTTCCGGCTTTGTGGGTTGCCTTCGAGATTTTGCGGGGCTGGGTCATGACGGGTTTTCCCTGGCTGTATCTAGGCTATAGCCAAATGGATACCCCGCTCCGAGGGCTTGCCCCAGTGCTGGGGGTATTGGGAATCTCTTTTGCTACGGCGGCGACCGGTGGATTGCTGTTGGTTTTGGTTCGATCCAAGAGTTGGCCGGCGCGGTTGGGTTGGGCCTTGCCGCTACTTATCCTCTGGGGAGGAGCAGCAGCCTTAGCGACCATTGAATGGACAGTACCCAATGGCGAATCATTGCAGGTGAGCCTATTGCAGGTGGCAATCCCCCAACAGGTACGTTGGCAACCCGAGCAACGAGCGGCCAATATCCGCCGCTACCTGGAGCTTACCCGACAACACTGGGGGGCACGGCTCATCATTTGGCCCGAGAATGCTCTAACCATTTTCTACCACGATGCCGTTGAATTCCTTGAAGGCATTGCCAATGAGGCGCAAGAACACGGTGCCGATCTGTTGATTGGTCTGCCGGTCATGGATCCAAACATTCATTACAATGGTGAAAGCGCCCCGCGACGCTATTACAATGCCTTGGTGGGTCTACCAACGGGTCAATTTTACCTTAAACATCATCTTGTTCCATTCACGGAATTCCTGCCACTCAAGAGCCTATTGGGTCCGGTGGTGAGTTTCTTTCAGGTGCCGATGTCCGATTTTAGTCATGGCCCCGAGGCTCAGAAACCTTTACTACTAGCAGGACATCGCCTAGGTATTTCCATCTGTTACGAGTCCGCGTTTTCCCGAGAGATTGCTGCTGCGCTACCGAGTGCAGAAATTTTGGTCAATGTCAGCAATGATGGTTGGTTTGGTAATTCACTCGCCCCTTATCAAAACCTTCAGATGGCGCAGATGCGGGCATTAGAAATGGGACGTTGGTTACTGCGGGATACTAATACCGGTATCTCCGCCATTATTGGCCCGAACGGTCGACTTGCGGCATCTTCTCCTCTATTCCAAGATGCAGTATTGACGGCCGATGTCCAACCAACAGTGGGGGCCACCCCGTATGTACACTTAGGGGACTCTCCGGTATGGGCGCTAATTGCCTTGGGCCTATTCGCAGGTCGAACGATGACGCGCGTGTATTGGACCACCTCTCAAGAGTTGCCCACTTAACCCACGACACCTGTTCCTACACTCCTACGTAACCCAAGTTGCCACTTACTTGCCCCCTCCCCGGCCCCCCCCGTAAACGGGGAGGGAGTAGGCCGCAGACCTCCCCCCGTTTACGGGGGGGATTGAGGGGGGACGATTGGATGCGATCCCGAATTTTGAATAGGTGGCAACTTGGGTTACGTAGGAAACGAAAAGCCCCCCTCTTCCGAGAGAGGAGAGAAAAGCGTACTAAATATAGTGTCTAGCCGGAAACCCCGATTTTGCGTTGCGCAGCCCAGAGGACTACCAGCCATTAGCCGATGGTTGAGCGAAACGATACCCCGGTTCCTGTGAGAAGAATTCACGACCTCGGGGAGGTCGCAGAACTCTAGTAACCGTTCAGATTCCCTTGGGAGCGCGACTATCTGAGCCGCACGAGAGCGGACGAGACGCCCGCGTTCCCAGGTAGGAATGAATACCTACGGATTCTACGACCCCTCTGGGTTGCAAAACATAAAATCAGAGTTTCCGGTCAGGCACTAACTAACCCAAGTTGCTACCTAGCGCGCTTTTCTCCCCTCTCCCGGGGGGGAGGGTATTTTTCGTTTCTCACCGCATAGGTAGCAACTTGGGTTAACTAGTTTTTTGCTGCCTAGTTTCCAGAGTCCATTAGACATTATCGGAAACCTCACCCCCCAGCCCCCTCTCCTTAACAGGAGAGGGGGAGAATTATTCCGTTGTTATGCTTAACTCCTCGACGGAACAGGCAAAAAATCTCCCTCTCTCCTGTTAAGGAGAGAGGGTCGGGGGGTGGGGTTTTGGGTTTCCGATAAGGTCTATTGTAGAGGCCGCAGAACCATAAAATTCATACACTGCGGCCTGCACCTTGGCGAGATCCGCGTCCGTTCCTCGTTGACGTGGAGAAAAACAATCGGGTGGTGTTGACAAGTGTTCCACATCGCCCCCATTGGCTCGCAATAGTGCGGTTATGTCATCCAAAACCTGGCGTGGTGTGTCACAAAGCCTTTGGTAATCTAGTTCCAGCACATTCCGACCACCGATCGCTGCAATCTGGCGGCTCGTCTCCTGTTCAAGGAAATAGACCTGCCCTGCGACTTGCTTCCAGTAGGGTTCGTTCTTAAGCCAATGATAAGCGTTTGGTTTCGCCGATCCCCAATGTTCCTGATCACCAAAGAAGGTGCGCCGGTATTGCAGGATCGAGAGTGCGTTCTGTACCGGGTCACGACGGATGCGAATAAAGCAAGCGTGCGGTAATACTCGCGCAATCGCCTCAATACGCCACGAGAGTTGAACGGTTTTGTAAACCACTGGCAACCCAAAGGCATGAGACATATTAAGCAACACACGCCGCACCCGTTCCCAATCAATAATATCTTGCGCCGGATCAATGGGCTGTTCCATGGCGTATTCACCCAATAGATCACGCCAAAAGTAACCGAACTCATGCGGCTCATTAATTCCCACTGTACGGCCGAAATTCGATTGATAAGAAGAAGCCATACCCAACGGTAACAATTTCTTCGAGAGGCGGATACCAATCTCTGGCGCTTTCCAGAAGGCTGCAATCAAATTATTTATATAACCCACCCTCAAGTGGGAGGTAATAAGTTGCATCAGCAGCGTAGTTCCCGAACGCGGCGCACCAATCACAAACAATGTCGGATAGGTTTCCGGTAAATCCCGATAACACATTTCCTGATGCTGTACCAACCAATCATTCAAACGCGCCAAAAAGGCCTCGTCTTCCGGATCTTTACGATAGGGTGCAGCTATTTTGGTATCAGTTGTCATGGTGTGTCAAATGGATAGTACAATTACCAAGAGTACCAACAGGTATCAAAGATACCTCGTCTCAGAGGTGTTGAGTCGTAACAATATTTTGTTATTCACTGCCAATCGACTAGGACCCCATCATTGGTTTACGGTAGGACGGAAAAAATCCCGTCGTTGCACCAACATCACAACACGCACGACGTGACCACTCTTTCACACAAGTATCATAATAATCACTATCGCCGATTAAGCGCCAGGTATAAAAAGGACGCGTCAGCTCCGAAAAACCTCGTTTAAATTGGCTCAAGTTGTCATTCTCGCTACCGATCCCGCCGCCAAGATTAAGAATTTTTGCACCTACTGATTTTGCCCAATCACGCACAAAGACCATCATTGCCTTGGTAGCATGGGGTTGACCGGAATCCACATTTTTACCAGAAAGGTGGTACTGAACAATGCTGCCAGTACGCATAAACAATCCCATTGCAGCAATAATTCCTTCATGTTTGACTACCACCAATTTCATATTCGCACCTAAGATCTCACGCAACCGTTCGAAATAGTCTGTATCGAAATAATACATTTCGTCGGCACCAACATCATTCATGGTGGCGTAGTAGAGTTTGATAAAGGTTTGGTACAGATCATAATTCTCGTCAAAATCGACTGTTACCCCCTCGCTTTTCATTTTCTTCAGATAGGAGCGGTACCTCGACCGAGTTTGACGGTGCAATTCTTCCGGTGCCAACGTCAAATCGATCCAGATGACCTCACCATGAGCGACAAAGTTGCCCAGGCCGGTAAGTAGCGCAGGATCATTGAGCAATGGATTCAACCGAACGAAAAGACTAAGGATGTGCCGCTCGCGCATAAAACGAGGAAGCGCAGTCTTCAAAGTCTCCATAAAACCATTACGAGCATCGATTAATGGACCAGGGTAACCATAGGGACTACTAGCATCGGTTGCATCTGCAGGAAGTCCGGGCACATTAAATGGAAGCTCGCGTAGCACTACCGGTTGCAGAAATCGGCTACCGTCCTCTTCAATATAGATGGCACCAGCAACTCCCCCCATACGGATTGCTTCAAGCTCAATGTAGCCAGGGAGATGATAAAAATCGTGAGGAATACTCGCGAGTACTTCATTCCAGCGGGGGTCTACAGTATTTAGTAGTTCAGTAATCATCAGCTTTTGTATCAACACTAGGGGATGTCTAAAGCCTGCGTAGGATGCGGTGAGGAACGAACTGCATCATTCGCGTCATTCTCCACCCTCAGTAACTATCTCAAGGCCACACGCCCAATCTAGGCAACGCACACCGTGTCGAACATAGGCGTGGAAGTTGGGCGACGCAAATGATGCACTCACCGTTCGCTCATTGCAAAGCCAGGCTACCAAAGATTGCCGTAAGTAGAATGACATATCAGTAAGTTACGGAAGAGTAACCACAGCCTTTATCCTAACACAAATGTGATAATTACATATTCTTCTCCATCTCAACGAGGGGAGCATCATGGTAACTGACTGATTCTAAAGAGGCCCGAAATCTTGTTTTCTGCCAGAGAAATAAGTGAACGGTCAGTGTTGACGCCACTCCAGGAGACTCGTGCTTATCAGGATAATCTTCGCCGAGGGCACGACCGAAGGAGAGGCTAGGGGCTTAAAACACCTCCATCGATCCGACGCGTTACCCAGTCAGGCATAGAGCCAAAGCGGGGGGTGAGGAGGCGTTTTAAGCTTTTGGCTTCCCCACTGGTCACGCCCTCGGCAAAGATTTCCTGGTCAGCGCGAGTCTCTCGGAGTGGAATTAATATGGTCAACTGTTGGGTGGTGTTTCAGACCTGGATATTGCGGTAGCCATTCTTCAAACATGGGTATCGGGTGACTTTCTGCCATAATTTTGAAGTATTATCGTGCGCAACGAGAACTTTACTTGGAAAGAACCTCCAATGGCTAACAGAGCTGTTTTGTGTCCATGCTGTAAATGTGATCATGTCGTTAAACGCGGCAAGACGGAACTTGGAAAACAACGCTATCTCTGCCTGAAGCCGGAATGTGGTAGGAAGACATTCATTTTAGATTATACCTACCAGGGGTATTTGCCAGAAGTCAAGGAGCAGATCATCGACATGGCAATGAACGGCAGCGGGATCCGTGATACTGCGCGGGTATTGGGAATTAGTCCAGGGACGGTTATTAGCAAAATAAAAGAAACAAGAACCCTATATGGAACCAGTCAATCGGTCACTACTGGAAAGACTGAATTCAGATGACATTCTTTCTGATATTCAGAAAGTTGAAGGTGCTGAAGTGGATGATAATGTGGAGCTATGTCGGCAACAAGGAAAATCAACGCTGGCTTTGGCATGCTATTGACCATGCTACGGGAAATGTTCTTGCGTATGTGTTTGGCAAAAGGAAAGATTCGGTATTTTTGTCCTTAAAAGAACTCCTCAAGCCGTTTGGGATTTCTCGATTTTATACTGACGATTGGGGGGCTTATGAACGGAATTTACCAGTCGAACAACAAATCATTAGCAAGAAGAATACTCAAAAAATCGAGAGGAAACATTTAATGTTACGGACACGTATCAAACGGCTTGCCCGGAAAACCATTTGCTTCTCCAAACTTGAGAAAATGCATGATATTGTGATTGGTCTCTTCATAAATCGCTATGAATTTGGCGTCTTAGTCTGAAAAATATCTAAATTATGGAACATTACTGGCCATATCCAGGTCTGGAACACCACCAACTGTTGTACCAATCCTCAATGCGGTCCACTACCAAGCAAGTCAGTAATGCTCTTGGCATCAAGCACACCGTCCAACCAGGCATCCAGTTGATCAATGGTGGTTCCCTCAATCCGGCTTGTCGCCCAGTCAGGCACAAGGCCAAAACGGCGAGTGAGGAGGTGTTTTAGGCTTTTGGCTTTCCCTCTGGCTTCCCCTCTGGCCTCTCCTTCGGCGAAGATTTCCTGATAGGCGCGAGTCTCCTGAAGTGGAGTCAATATGTGCAACATTGCCCAGATCTGCTTCTTGGTGAATGATTTGAAATGCTCGAAGAACCAAAATACCAAAAGCTCCGATAGGCTTCCACGGATTTCTGGAGCCACGGAGGCTTGCTGAATGGTCTGCCACAACTTTGGGGCTTCCTGGCAGAGACGCTCGCTTTCCGGCACCAATGGGGCGAGCACCGCCAAGTAGGGATTGTCCGGTTCCCGTACCAACCACTCGGGCAGAAAATGATCCAGATACACCGCCTGAAGTAATCCGCCCGCGCTCCCCTTCTCCCCACCCTTGGAATGGTATGGATCCAGGCTCGAATGCAGGAAGATCAGGATTCCCTTTACCTCGCTATCGGGATGCGTCTCGCTGTAGAGCGCTACCTTCGCCATCAGGTTGTACCAGACAGTTTTGAGGTATTGTCCCTGAAACTCTATCATGGCCGTCTGGCTCGAGGGCACCATCAATGCGCCGCTCAAGCGCCTTGAGGGTGGGTGAAACGAAGCGATATGACCCCGGCAGGGTGAGCCCTCTGGTCAGCACCCGGAATGCGTCTGCACCCATGGCAAGAAATTGATAAATTGGCCGGTCGGTTTTCATGAAAGGCAGTGTAACTTATCAATCACGGATTCAATCTTCTCGGAGACATCGATGATCCAAATAGTGATGTTCCTGTGGCTCTGCCTAATGCTCGTCTTACCCGGTGGAAGCGCCCACGCCACCTTCGAATTAAGTGGATTAGCGACAGATTCAACGGCCTACGCCACATCACTGCGCGCCAAGACGCCACCACAAATCACCCCCGCGCAACGTGAGACCGCACTCAAACAGGCGCGGACCGCAAGCACTCAAAAAGACTCTGCCAAGACCATTGCGGCCTGCGAGTCAGCGGTGACCATGGGCATCAACACCCCCGTGCTCTGGCTGATGTTGAGCGAAGCCTGGACGGTAGCGCCTAAGCTCAATCGCGACCGCGCCATGCAGACCGCCTACCTCGCCTACAACGCCGCCACCAATCCCGAAGACAAGGCAACGGCGCTGTGGCGGCTAACCACGGTATTGGATGAATTATTTGATCGGCCCGACCAGGCATTGAAGGCAGCAACCGAGATCAGGTCACTGATCGTCGCCACCCCAACGGTCGCGAGCCACGCACCCGGCCTCGAACCACGCATCGAGGCACTGCGTCAGCGCATCGGACTCACGCTGAAGTCGGTGGAGGTACTGTCCGACGAGGCGCTACCACGGGCCTGTCTGCATTTTTCCGACCCATTGAGCCGACGCGAGAATGTCCATTTCACCGACTTCCTCCGGCTGGAACCCACCACACAACTGACTCCCGAGGTGCGCGACGAGACCCTGTGCCTAACGGGCCTTGAGCACGGCACAAACTATCGCATCACCGTGCGTCAGGGATTGCCCGGCGAAGGCGGTCTGACCGTAAAGAAGAATGAGACGCAACCCTTCCGCGTTACCGACCGCAGTCCCTCGGTAGCCTTTCGTGGGACGGGTTTCATCCTCCCGCGCGTGGGCAGCGAGGGCGTACCCATCACCACCATCAACCTCGATCGGGTGGCGTTGAAGGTCTATCGCGTCAACGATCGGAGCCTCGTCGCTGGCCTTCGTGATAATCATTTCGCAGAACAATTAGGCACTTACAGCGCCAGCGAGGTCGCCGAAAACAACGGCGAGCAGGTCTGGGAAGGCGAGATGACCGTGAAGGGAGAACGTAACCACGAGATTACTACCGCACTGTCCTTCCGCGAGGTAGTAGCCGACCCCAAACCCGGCCTGTACGTCATTACCGCCGAGCCAATCGACGTGTCGAGCAACTTTCACCCGGACGAAAGAGCGACCCAGTGGCTATTGGTGTCCGATACCGGGCTGTCCGTCTTCCGTGGCGCCGATGGCATCACTGTCTTTGTCCGGTCCTTCGCGACCGCCAAACCGCTCGCCGGGGTCGAGGTGGCGCTGGTGGCACGCAACAATTCCGAACTAGCCCGTAGCGTTACCGACCCACTCGGGCGGGTGCGCTTCCCGGTTGGCCTGACACGCGGCAACGGTGGCAACGCTCCCATCGCGGTAATGGCCTACAACGGCGCCGACTTCGCCATGCTCGACCTGACCAAGTCCGCCTTCGACCTATCCGACCGGGGCGTCGGTGGGCGAGACGCACCGGGACCAATGGACGCCTTCCTCTACACCGATCGTGGCGTCTACCGCCAGGGCGAGACCGTCAACCTATCCGTTCTGCTGCGCGACGCCAAGACCGTGGCGGTGGAAAACTTCCCGTTAACAGTGAAGGTGCTACGACCGAGTGGCACCGAGTACCACTCCGGCGTTCTACCGGCGGGTCCAAGTGGAGGCTTCTTTCTGGCGCTAACGTTGTCGAAAACCGCACCACTCGGTACCTGGCAGGCGCAGGTCTTCAGCGACCCCAAAGGTAACCCCGTAGGGCAGGTGAGCTTCCAGGTCGATGACTTTGTACCGGAGAGGCTGTCCATCGAGTTGAAACCCGCCACACCCCTGCTCGAACCGGGTAAGCCCTTCGAGTTGGCGGTCAAGGGCCGTTTCCTCTACGGCCCGCCCGCCGCTGGGCTCAACGGTACGGCAGAATTGTCGCTCCAATCCGACCCGCAACCCTATCCCCAGCATAAGGGCTACCACTTTGGGTTGGCGCAAGAGAGCTTCACCCAACGCCTGGAGCCACTTGAATTCCCGGTTACCGACGCCGAAGGCGTGGCGCACGTCGTTGCCAAACTGCCGCCCCTGCCCGATACCACCCAACCGCTACGCGGCGAGTTTCGCGTCACGCTGGCCGAGCCCGGTGGCCGACCGACCCGTCAGTCCGTGACCGTGCCGGTGCGTACTCAGTCCTACGCCATCGGCATTCACCCGCGCTTTGAAGGTGCAACTATCCCCGAAGGACAAGGGGCGGACTTCGACATCATCGCCATCGCCCCGGAAGGCATAGCGCTCGCCAAGTCCAATTTAACCTGGGAATTGGTGGAGGAACATACGACCTACCAGTGGTATCTCCAGAATGGTCACTACAACTATCGAGGAGTCACCCGCTCGGTGCCGCGCCGTTCGGGCGCGTTGTCGATTGGCCCCGACAAACCGATGTCGCTGACGCTCGACCGTTTGGAGTTCGGGCGCTATCGTCTGGAGGTAGTGGACAAGACGACGCGCGTGGCCTCGTCGTTGCGGTTCTCCTCGGGCTGGCAAATGGGTGATGCCGGGAACGATACCCCGGACAAATTAGAGATCACTGCGGATCAACAGACCTACGCGCCGGGCGAGACCGCGCGTGTCCGCCTGACGCCACCGTTCGCGGGCGAGGTGCTGTTGACGGTTGCCACCGATCGCCTGTTCGATGCCCGCGTGCTAACCGTACCGACCGCTGGGACAACCGCAGAGATCCCGATCGATCCCAATTGGGGTCCTGGCGCCTACGTCACCGCCACGGTTTTTCGTCCACCGGTCAAGGGCCGTGACCACCAACCAGTACGCGCCATCGGTTTGACTTGGTTAGGGATTAATCCGGCATCGCGCACCCTGGCGGTGACCGTGGCCGCGCCCGAGGTCGCACGCCCGCGTCAGTCGCTAACCGTGGATCTGAAAGTGACGCCTGCCAGCGAGTCGACCGAGGATGCCTGGGTCACGCTCGCGGCGGTGGATGAAGGGATCCTCCAACTCACTGACTTTGCCTCGCCTGATCCCGCCCGTCATCTGTTTGGCAAACGCAAGTTAGGTCTGGATATTCGCGACGACTACGGTCGGTTGATTGATGCCCTAGAGGGTCCCTTTGGCGGTCTCCACCAGGGAGGCGACGCCAGTGGCGCGGGGTTGCCGGTAGTGCCGTTCACGGTGGTATCGCTGTTCAAGGGACCGGTCAAGGTAAACGCCGAGGGTATCGCCAAGGTCACCCTCGATCTCCCAGATTTCAACGGCCAACTCCGCCTAATGGCGGTGGCTTGGGGAAATTCGCGCGTTGGCTCAACCTCGACGCCGCTGATTGTGCGCGATCCGCTGATGGCCAATGCCACCCTGCCGCGTTTCCTGGCCCCTGGTGACGATAGCCACCTCACCCTATCACTGCACAACGTCGAGGCTGCGGCTGGGCACTACGAGGTGACGGTGCGCGGGAGCGACGCCGTGGCCGTAGACAGTGGCAACCTGGCGTTCGATCTCGCTGCTGGTGAACGGCGTAGTGCGGTTCTGCCACTCAAGGGGCTATCGACCGGGATTGGTCGAGTTGTGTTATCGGTTAAGGGGGTTGGGGGCGCTACCATCGAGCATTCCTATGACCTCACCATTCGTTCCTCACGCCCCGTCGAGACGCAATTCCTGACCCAGCGGATGCCAGCAGGCGAATCGCTACGACTTTCGGTTGCGCATCTTGCTAGTTACGTTCCGGGCACGGGCAAGATTTCAGCCACTTTTAGTTCCGCCCCGCCCTTTGACGTAACCGGCATTTTGCGGGCGCTGGACCGTTACCCCTACGGCTGCCTAGAGCAGACCATCAGCCGCGCTTTGCCGTTGCTGGTGGTGCGTGACGTGGGCACGGCGCTCGGCGTCGAGCGTAATACCGATGACACCCTGGAAGGCCGGGTACAACAGGCAATTGCACGGGTCCTCGACAAGCAACGCTACGATGGATCGTTTGCGTTGTGGGGTTCGAGTGGCGAGACGCACCCGTGGTTGACCGCCTACGCGGTGGAGTTTCTGGCGCGTGCCCGCGTCAAAGGCTATCCGGTGCCGGAACAGCCACTCCAGGACGCGATCAGTTGGTTGCGTAACCATGCCATCGATGGAAGAAACGATGCCGATGCGTTGGCCAGTCGTGCCTATGCCTTGTACGCCCTAGCACTGGCAGGGGTGAATTTGGGCGGACCGGCGCGTTACTTCCATGACACCTATCTGGACAAACTCCCGACCCCGCTATCGAAGGGGCAACTCGGGGCGACGCTCGCGCGACTCGGCGACCATGGCCGGGCGCAGAGCGCCTTCGAGGCCGCCATGGCCAACCTCACCCGCGACTATTGGCGCGTCGATCATGGATCCACGGTACGCGACGCTGCGGCGCTGGTCACGCTGATGACCGAGGTCAACATGGTTGGCGACAATCTGCCGAAGCTAATCGACCGCCTACCCGCCGCGACCATCACGGTCGGTGCGACCAACACCCAGGAGCAGGCCTGGCTGATGTTGGCCGCCGATACGTTGATGCATGGTACGACCCCGCTGAAACTCACCTGGTCGGGAGGTACCCCACTCAAGGGCGACCCGGTGACGCTGGCGCCGACCTCGGCCCAGCTTGCCCCCGACGGCGTAGTGGTGACCAATGTTGGCGAGACGGCGGTATGGCAATCGTTGTCGTTGTCGGGCATCCCTGCCGAACCACGACCAGCGGAGCACGAGGGCCTTCGTGTGAAGCGTAAATTCCTTGACCGCCAAGGTCAGCCCATCGACCTCGACCATATCCGCCAAAACGATGTTTTCGTCATCCTGTTGGAGGGCGAGGCCAATACCAAACTCAACCACCAACTAGTTATTACGCATCCGTTACCAGCGGCTTGGGAAATCGAGAAGCGCAGCATCAGCGGCGGCGAAGACAGTGATTTCCCGTGGCTGACCGATTTGACCACACCAACCACCGTGGAGGGGCGTGATGATCGCTACGTTGCCGCAGTTGATCTCTCACCAGAAACGCAGACCTTCAAACTGGCCTATTTGGTACGGGCGCTAACCGTTGGGACCTATGAATTGCCCGGTGCACAGATAGAGGATATGTACCGACCACGTTTCTTCGCCCGCCAAGCAACTGGGCGAATTACGGTACATGCGGTGGAGTAAGACCCACCGATGAGGAAACAATGCTAAACAAAATGGCCATCAGAAATCTGACCGTCTTTTCCGAGGCAAATCTTGATTTCGGAGGGAATCTAAATGTGTTTGTCGGTAAAAATGGGACAGGTAAGACCCATCTCCTTGAACTAGCATATTCGGTTCTCGCGGTCAGTGCGGAAGAGGGACGAAAGATAAATGCAGCAACACCTACCAAATCCGCTTATCAGACTCGTCTTGCAGACAAACTGGTCAATGTGTTTCGGCCAGAGACCCTCGATTGCCTAGCACGACGAAAGCGAGGACGTGAACGCTGTGACATCCAGTTAACATTCGAACATAGCGACTGGGATGTTGATTTTGGTTTTGCGACCAATAGCAAATCCGAGGTCAGTATTGAGAAACTGCCGAAATCTTGGCTAGATGTTTCTCCTGTGTATCTATCCACTCGCGAATTACTCACAATCTTTCCCAATTTTGTGGCCATCTACGCAGGACATTATCTTAAATTTGATGAAACCTGGCGTGACACCTGCCTACTGCTTGGTACGTTGTTGAAAAAAGGTAGCAAGTGCTCGTACGGATTGCGCGTTGTTTTACATCTTGAGCAACCTACCAATCATTAGACATTATCGGAAACCCAAAACCTCACCCCCCGCCCCCCTCTCCTTAACAGGAGAGGGGGAGATTTTTTGCCTGTTCCGTTCAGGAGTTAAGCATAACAACGGAATAATTCTCCCCCTCTCCTGTTAAGGAGAGGGGGGCGGGGGGTGAGGTTTCCGATAATGTCTATTCAAGGATACGACCACGGGCCATTAATCCCGCTGATGTGAAACAGAAAATACGTCCTATTGAAGCCTGTCGATGCACACCCGCTGGTGGTGGAAATGTCTACCACGCAAAACTTGGCATGGAGTGTGAGTGGCCACTAAACGACCACCGACT
Organism: Gammaproteobacteria bacterium; assembly: GCA_963575655.1. Lineage (NCBI taxonomy): Bacteria > Pseudomonadati > Pseudomonadota > Gammaproteobacteria > Gammaproteobacteria bacterium. The sequence goes on from CAUYTY010000193.1 coordinate 22,138, forward strand.
GAAAGCCGGTGGTTTTAACCTTCTGTTCGGAGAATAAAATAGCCTTATCCTCTGCAATAGACATTATTCGAAACCGCCCCTCTCCCTCTGGGAGTGGATAGGTTTCGGATAATGTCTAATATAAATCTATCATTCGGAAGATCTTAACTATGAAAACAGTCACCCTCAAAGAGTGGACATTAACGACCTTGGATAAGGCGTTTTCTTTGCAGCAAATTTGGCAATGTCCACTGATGGATAATTGGGAGAAAGCCGCTTTGGCTAGCGATATAGAAGAAAGTGACAAGAACATCTTACTAAAGCTACAAAAATCATTAATTCGTGGCGGTCGGGCATGGAACGAAACAGAATTAGAAAACAAATTCATCAGTCCTGTTATTATGACCGCAGATATCGATGATGAACAAATTGGTTATTTCTTGGAAAGAAACCTAACCCATGTTATCGGCGATTATGAATTATCTGGTATTGTCGACGGTATAATTGCCACTGGATTTCGTGAACCAGATGTTCCGCTATTTTGTCTGCATGAATATAAACGCAGCATCGAGAATCAAGGTTCACCCGATGCACAAGTCTTAGCCGCCATGCTTATTGCTCGGGAAAAAAACAACAACGAACTTCCGATTTATGGCCTGTTTGTGGTGGGCTTAGTGTGGAACTTTGTGGTCTTGAACGATCATCAATATTGCATCAGCAAGAGTTATAAAGCCGATGATAAAGAAATAGTGGTGATTTTTAATATGATAAGAACGTTGAAACAGATCATTAAAAATGAATTGCTATGAGAGAGTTCGTATTCCCGAGTTTTACCCTCAAAACTTTCTCGCGCAGATGGGCAGTAATTGCGTTCCTTCTTTGCGTCCTGATAGTTGGCGGTATGGTATTGGACACACTGCTACCGTTGCGCTTGGACCGTTTACACGACCTATCCCCCCTAATTACCGACCGCAATGGTCGAGCATTGCGTGCCTTTCTCAATGGCGCTGACGCCTGGCGAATGGCCGTAGATCCCTCCGAGGTGTCGCCAAATTTCTTCACGCTGCTACTCGCCTATGAGGATCGGCGGTTCTTTCAACATTTTGGTATTGATCCCGTCGCGGCCTTGCGTGCGGCAGGCCAAAATCTTGCGGCCGGACGGGTGGTGTCGGGGGCTTCAACACTGACCATGCAGGTCGCTCGCCTATTGGAACCACGAGCGCGCACATTCCACGCCAAGCTGATTGAAACCCTTCGTGCGCTCCAATTGGAGGTACATTTCTCCAAACACGAAATTCTCGCGATGTACCTATTGTTGGCGCCCTATGGTGGCAACGTTGAGGGCATACGAGCGGCCACACTAACGCTACTTGGCAAGGGACCAGCGGAATTGACGCCAGGTGAGGCGGCGCTCCTGGTCGCTTTACCGCGTGCACCATCACACCTTCGCCCCGACCGTTGGACAGAGCGGGCACGGATGGCCCGTGATAAGGTGCTAAACCGCGCCGTAGCCATGGGCACACTCGATCCGCGCATTGCGATGGAAGCCAAGCAGGAGACTGTACCCAACCGCCGCCTACCCATGCCACGCGAGGCAGCCCACCTGGCGGAGATCATTAAACGCCGACACCCCGATCAAACGTACCTACATACGACCGTGGACGGTGAGTTACAACGGACACTGGAGGGGCTGGCGCGACGCGAGACCGCGACCCTGCACGAACGTGCCAGTCTGGCCTTGCTGGTGGTCGACAATCGCACCCGAGAGGTGCTTGCCTACCTCGGCGGACCGAACTACCTGGACGAGCGTCGTGAGGGCTACGTTGACATGGTCCAAACCACACGTTCGCCAGGATCAGCGCTGAAGCCCTTCATCTACGGTCTGGGCCTGGATGACGGCATCATCCATCCGCTGACTCGGTTGGCCGACGTGTCGACCCGCTTCGGCGACTACGCACCACGCAACTTTGACCGCATCTTCACCGGTGAATTGACGGTGCGCGAGGCCTTGCAGCGCTCACTCAACATCCCCGCCGTATTGGTATTGGACAAGATTGGCCCGGTACGCTTCGCCCAGGCGCTCAAGCGGGTAGGTGTACGACTGGTGCTACCACGAGGGTCTCGGTTTCCGGGGCTGCCGGTGGCGTTGGGCGGCGCCTCGGTCAGCCTGTGGGACATGACCTCGCTCTATGTAGGACTATCTCGCGATGGATTGGTAGCTCCGTTACATAGCGAACCGGGGCAAGACGAAAGGCCGCCGGAACGGCTACTTGCCCCGGCCTCTGCCCGTCAGATACTGCATATTCTCGAAGGTTCGCCGCCACCACCGGGCATCGTACGCGCCACCGAGGTACGCCATCGCGCTGCTGTGGCACTCAAGACCGGCACCAGTTACGGATTTCGCGACGCCTGGGCCTTTGGCGTCAGCAGTAATTACACGGTGGGAATATGGGTGGGACGCCCAGACGGTACCCCCAGCCCAGATCGCTACGGTCGTAACACCGCCGCGCCGTTGCTCTATCACGTCTTCGACCTACTGCCAGAGGATCTGAAAACCGCCAATCGCCACGAGTCGGAAACGCCACTACCGGAATTGCTCCGCTGGTTATCCGTTGGCGACGCAATACCACACACTGCTGACCCACCGCGTTTGATATTTCCCAGCACTGACATGGTACTAGAGGTTATGGAACAGGACGGCACCACCATGCCACTGATCTTAACGGCGTTCGGCGGGCGACGACCGCTCTCTTGGTTGGTAGACGGGCGCCTCGTCGCTGTTTCGCACATCCATCGAGATGCCTCGTGGACCCCCGAAGGCTCCGGCTTTACCCGTGTGACTGTTATTGACGCCGACGGTCGTAGTGACGCGGTGACAGTAGAAATCCGTTGAGTCTTTTACATAGCAGAATGAATAACGCCGCGTGACCAATCACACCACAGGTTATTCCAACTGATCGGCGGCGGCCATTAAATTTACCCGAATACAGGTTCTTCCCACGATTGAGGTATCCAGTTCAATGGTTCCCTTCTGGATGCGTGCTATCAGCATCGCGGAGTAGGTACCAAAACCAGTCCCCTGATTCTTTCCTGCCGTTACAAATTTCTCGAAAAAGCGTTCGCGAATCTCTGGCGGCACCTCGCCCACATTTTCAATCGACACCACAAGCGTCGGATGGCAACTAAACCTAATCGTGATCAGCCCCCCACCAGGGGATGCCTCAATAGCATTTCTGCATAAATTCGAGAACATGGAATGACACAACAATGATTCCGCCATCGTCTCCACCCGTTGCTCTTCATGCGCCTCCTGATTGCCTACCAGCAGGTCCACCCGCAGTTGCTTTTCTGAAATCATCATGGCCAATTCTTCCAACACCCCACGAATCACCGCCAGCAGATCAACCCTCTCTGGCTTAAATTTGTAGACCCCATTCTCCATTTTGAAAATGTCAAGCGAGCGGTTAATCATATCCAACATCCGGTAACCGGACACGGTAATTTGATGGACAAATCGGCGCTGTTTGTCGGTAAAATCGCATTGTCTAAGCAGCAACTGCGGGATCCCGATAATGATATGAAGTGGCGCCTTCAAGTCGTGACGGGTAATCCCCTCGATGTCCTCACGCAAACGCGTTGCCTCGATCAATGCCTGATTCTGAATAGTGAGCTGCCGCATTGCATCCGCTAGCGCAAGATGAGTACGGATCCGTGCCCGCAAAATCGACGGCTTGATGGGTTTAGTAATATAATCAACCGCCCCCAACCCCAACCCATAGGCCTCATCTTCCATCTGATTCCTAATCGTAACAAAAATAACAGGAATATTGCGAGTAACCTCATGTTGCTTGAGTTGTTGACAGACCTCATAACCATCCATATTCGGCATTATGATATCGAGCAGGATCAAGTCTGGTATTTGTGACTGAGCAGCCGTTAAGGCCAAGGCACCGCTGGTAACCGCATGAACTGTGTAATCCGGGACCAGAATAGACCTGATTACGTCAAGATTCTCTGGTAAATCGTCCACCACCAGAATTATTTTCTTGGGTTGGCACATGATTATGCTTCTCTAAGAAATGAGTGGGTAAGCTGCCCATTCAACACATCAAGACTCATCAGCGCACTATCAAAATCATATTGCGCAATCTTTTCCTCCAATATCTGCAAGGAGTGGAGTATCACCGGATCGGATACATCCATCATCAGCATCACCAGGTGATCTTCCGCCTCAGAATCGTACTGAGTAAGCAAATTACGCAGCTCTCGCAAGCGCGGCACGAGTTCCTCAACATTCAACGAATCCACTGGACCAAAGGCTACTAGAGATGCCGATGAGAGATTGGTACGAATTGCTGAAACGACCTGGTTCAATTCATCACCTGCGGTTACAAGCAATGCACTTAGTGATTCTGTCTGCTCAGCGAGCAAGGCTACCTCAAAATTTCGAGCGGCTTGATACAACGAGTTTGCACCGATATTACCGGCCACGCCTTTCAGAGTATGCGCCAAATGGGCAGCCTGTTTTAGATCCCCACTGGCAGTCGCGTAACGAATTCCCCGCACTGTGTCGATTTGATTATCTGCGAATTTAATAAGTAACCGGCGATAGGCCTGAACATTACCCATCATCCGATTGAGCCCATCGCGCGTATTAATTCCAGGAAGCTCTGGTAGGTCTTCGCTAGAATGATCCTCTACTTCTGAAATACCCCCCAGGTCGGGCAAGGCACGTTCACCAGGGGCGATCCACTCCACAAGCGCACGAAACAACTCCTGCGGATCAATCGGCTTGGCAATATGACAATTCATCCCAACATCGCGAGTTATTTTACGATCCTCGATCATGGCATTCGCGGTCATAGCCAGGATCGGCAGTTTGGCAAAACGCACATCCTCACGTATCTTGCGAGTTGCCTCTAAACCATCCAACACCGGCATCTGCACATCCATCAATACACAATCGTAGCGACCAGGCACTAACATCTCAATTGCTTCCTGCCCATTATTGGCAATGTCCACCACAAAATTGGCCTCCCGTAGTAACTCACTAGCAATCTCCTGGTTAATTTCGTTATCTTCAACAAGCAAGATGCGTGCCCCCTGAATTGAATGAAGTAGCGCCATGTTCGGTTCCCCATTTTTATGCGTACTCATCGGCAATGGTAATATTCCCGAGAACAATTCGGTAATCGTATTGAATAACAACGATGGATTGATCGGTTTGTTCAAAATACCGTCCAGGAATTCTGCACCTGGGACCCGGACAAAATCCTCGCGACTGGACGCTGTGATCAGAATAATCTTCGGCGGCGTCTCTGGCAGCAGGTCCATTTTAATCAGAACAGCCGCCTCTACACCATTGATATCAGGCATCTTCCAATCTATCAGAATTAACTTGAAGGTATTTCCAGATTCCCGCAGAATATCAAACGCCTCCCTCGCGGAAGGACATACCGTAACCTGGAAGGCATAAGACTCCAAATAGCTACTGAGTATCTCAGCCGAAGTCACATTATCATCTACGACCATAACGCAGAGATCTCGCAACGCTCGATTCATCTCTCTTGGTTCGTGATCAGATGGTTCCACTACACCAAAGGGAACACTAAAGATAAAACTACTACCCACATCTGGGGTGCTTTTGACATGGATATTTCCACCCATCATTTGTACTAACTGCTTAGAAATCGCCAAACCAAGACCGGTACCACCATATTTACGGGTAATCGAAGAATCCGTCTGAGAAAAAGACTTGAACAAACGCTGCTGTTGCTTGGCAGTCATGCCAATACCGGTATCACATACCGAAAATTCCAACCAAACTAGATTATCGGATCGCCCAATCATGCCTACCGATACGATTACCTCACCCGTCGAGGTAAATTTGATTGCATTATTGGTAAGATTGGTCAATACCTGTCCCAAGCGGAGCGGGTCACCTACCAACTGAAGAGGGATATGTGGGGGGCGAAAGAAGAGTAATTCTAGTGATTTCTCATATGCCTTATTGGATATCAAGGTCGATAGATTGTCAAAGACCTGGTCCAAATCAAAAGGAATATTCTCAATATCCAGTTGTCCCGCCTCAATCTTCGAGAAGTCCAAAATATCATTGAGAATCCCCAATAACGATTCTGCCGAGGCAAAGACCTTATGGAGATAATCACGTTGCTTGGCGGAAAGTTCGGTATTTAGGCATAACCCGGTGAGTCCAATGATGGCATTCATCGGGGTACGAATCTCATGACTCATGTTGGCCAGAAATTCACTCTTCGCACGAGTCGCTGCGTTGGCAACATCGAGCGCGGCCGCCAGCTCTTCCTCCATCTTTTTACGCTCAGTAATATCTGTGCGTATAGAAATATACTTAAATGGTTTCCCCTTCTCGTCCAGGAAGGGAACAATGGTCGCACTGGTCCAATAATATCCACCATCCCTCTTCGAATTTTTTATCTCACCGTGCCACACCTCACCATGGGCAATCCGACGCCACATCGCTCGATAGAATTCCTCGGAGTGTTCTTGAGATTTCACAATCCGATGATTTTTTCCGATTAGCTCCTCACGGGTGTAGCCACTAATGCTACAGAAGTGATCATTGGCATATGTGATATGCCCCTGAACATCTGCCGCACTCACAATCGCATGTTCGTCGAGGGCAAAATTCAGGAATTTCAGACTGTCATTGGCCAACTGCAATTCATGGGTGCGCTCTCCGACGAGTCGCTCGAGATTGTCCCGAATCGCCCATAGCTCAGCAGTACGTCGATCAAAGGCACCAGCCAAGTCTTCTAGCTCATCATGGGTATCCAAGGAATCACAAAAGACGGTCCGATCATCCGGTCTCATGTGTGTAATCTTCTCACATAGATCAAGAATCGGACGGGCGATCCCATTACCAATCCGCACTGCGAGCAAGATCGCTGCAGAAATTGCCAACACACTCAGCAAAATGAAATTGAAGATAATTCTGCGCAGTGGCGCATAATAATCATCTTTCAGAATTCCGGCATCAAGTCGAATATTTAGATTGCGCAGATACGGGGTGGTCTCATTTGGGTAGGCAGAGGTAATAACATATTTCTCATCATTGTCTGTCATTTGTGTGTAGAGGACCGACGGTTCCCTCATACGATTATTTCCCACTAGGCGCTCTAACGTTTGATCCTCTTCCTGGAAAATTCGTTGCGCCAACAACCTTATATCATAAGAAACAATGATAGCCCCTTGCGTAGTATCATAATACTCAATAGGATCGACAATAATCATGTGCCTCATCGAAGGTGACATGAGGACCCGCCGCCGATTCATGGCCAGTGCCTGACGAAGCTCGGGGAATTCATTAAAACTTGGCAATGGTTCGTCGACAGCAAACACCGGGGTACCATCGAAATCAACTAACGAGACTCCGACGACATCTCGATTAGCCCCAAAGTTCTCGATCAGCTTGGGTAGGTAGGTCTGCCGCCCTTGGGCGTCCACCAGACCATTGGGGACGAGGGGATTCTTAGCGAGACGGTCGACGGTTTCCACTAGATAGGCAATACGCTGCTCCACTCGCCGCAACTCATGAAAGCTGATCTCCCCCATGGTCTCTTGCCGCATATTATCGATGTGCTGCACCATCAAACCGATCACAATCGAGGTTACCAACAACAACGATGCGGCCACGACTCCTGCAATCTGCCAAGCCAAGTATCGCTTCAGACTTCGGCGCGGCATCGCTTCCTGATTATTCTTCAGTAGCCCGCGGAAATATCGCAACATAACGATAGAAATCCTAGTGCTTATGCCTATTAAAAGTAATCGCTCGTCCCCTCCCAACGGAGGGGAGTAAACAATTACTCAACGAGTGCAGAAAGGGCGATAAGAAATAATATCCAATTATTCTTTTGATCACGCCCCTCCTCCTATTAGTAAAGTATGGTAAGCAATGATTATTGAGGTACGGTAGTTGTGGGCAGGACGGAGACAATGACGCCATTGGCATCGTAGCGACTGAAGTGATAATCATCTGTTGACAGAGCTTCGTGTTGTTTAGGAGTAAAGGGCTGATGATAGGTTTTTATCAATCCCTCATGGGTGTCGAGATGTTCTAATGCGTCGCGCACGGCCTCTCGATCGGTTGTGCCTGCGGCAGTAATGTAGTGCTTATGCCTATTAAAAGTAATCGCTCGTCCCCTCCCAACGGAGGGGAGTAAACAATTACTCAACGAGTGCAGAAAGGGCGATAAGAAATAATATCCAATTATTCTTTTGATCACGCCCCTCCTCCTATTAGTAAAGTATGGTAAGCAATGATTATTGAGGTACGGTAGTTGTGGGCAGGACGGAGACAATGACGCCATTGGCATCGTAGCGACTGAAGTGATAATCATCTGTTGACAGAGCTTCGTGTTGTTTAGGAGTAAAGGGCTGATGATAGGTTTTTATCAATCCCTCATGGGTGTCGAGATGTTCTAATGCGTCGCGCACGGCCTCTCGATCGGTTGTGCCTGCGGCAGTAATGGCGAGCGCCAATAGATGTACTAAATCGTAAGCGTGGGCAGTGCTATCCGGGACAAAGATATCACGCGCCGATGACGCATCGAAAGTAGCCAGGTAACGCTGGGTTACGTCGAGGCTTTTTGGCGTCTGAGCGGTTAGAAAGGAAAATGATTGAATAAACGTCAAATCGACTTTATTCAGGGCAGAGCGCGCCTCGTCACGCATATTGCTATTCGACATCCCCCAATGGGATATCATTGGCAAAGGATGGAGTCGTTCCGCCATAGCATTGACAATACGAATACTTTCCGCAGTAGTGGCCACCACCACCACAATATCCGCACCGGATGCTTCAATCCGCGATAGATGAACCGGGAAATCATATTCTCCACTATCGAACCATTCTACTGCAACGGGGGCAATACCACGACGTTGTAGCGCTTCGGTTAATACTTGATAATTCTCCCGGCCCAACTCGGCATTATTCAACAGTAAGGCTGGCCGTTGGGCATGCTCAAGTGAATGATTGATGAGAAAGGTACCACTGTCACTATCGGAAACGGATAATCGAAAGATAAAATTGGGGTAATAACCATTATCGATGATGCGTGTGGCTGCCGCTCTGGGAATAAGCATCGGGACCCTAGCTTGATGAGTGGCATCAATCTCTCTGAGAACCACATTGCTCGTAGAACCACCAATAATTGCCACCAGATTGGGAAATGCGACGAAATCATCAATATTCCTAATTCCACGCTCGGGTAGCCCCCGATCATCCTTGGCAATCAAGGCAAGCCTACGACCCAAGACACCACCGTGCTCATTGATCTCATTAATAGCAAGCATGGCGCCGCGTTTGATTGCCAATCCAGCCCCCACGCTATCAATCGACAGATCGGTATCTAGGCCAATTACAATATCAGATAAGTTTTCCTCACGCTGTTCACGCAAAAGCTCTTCACTCCTTGACATAATGTCAGAACCAATCACTCCTTCAAATTGATACGGTATATGTGCGGTCAGTGCGGAAAAATGCCGCCGTTGCTCTTCAGTTAGTTCATAGATAGTTATGCCGGTACGACGGATAATGTCAAGAGACTCTGCTTCATAACGAAGCGTTTCAGCGCGTTCAAAGGGGGTAAGACGCCGCGCAATATCTATCAAGAGTAAACCAATATCATTAGGGAGTGTGTCGAAGACTTTCTGGCTGATGACAAAAACATAACCAAGATAACCGTGGTTGCTAAGGGTAAGGTGCGCCTGTACTTTATGGAAATCCATCGCGGCAATTGCAATCAGAGGATTTTCCTGGCCATCCACCACACCATCCTGCAATGCCTGGTAGGTAGAGTGAAAGTCAATTGGTAACGATTGAGCGCCAAAAGCCTTATACTGGTCCATGATAACGCGGTTTTTCATGACGCGCATCTTGAGATCTCGAAAGTCTTCTGGCTCATGGATCGGTCGATTCGCAGTAAATTGCTTAAATCCCATCTCCCAGAAAGTAACGCCAATCAGGTCAATGGAATTTAATTTCGCAAGGATTAATCTACCGGGTTCGCCATCTAGCATTCGGTATACCTCGTTGCGATTGCGGAAGAAGAATGGTAAGTCAACATATTGCATTGCGGGCACCGCCGTACCAAGTTTGGCGGTGGGCACCAGCATGATGTCGAGGGTACCGTCGCGGACCATCTCGATCATTTGGTCGTCACTACCAAGCTGCTGTGCGGGATACACCGTAACATGAGTTCGACCGTTACTTTCAATTCGCACCATCTTGGCGAATTTCTCCGCAGCGAGGTGCAGGGCGCTATTCACTTGGAAGTTATGACCAAAACGTAGATACAGTGTATTATCGACTGGTTGCGGCGGCGCATGTTCACGAGTGCGCAGATAGAGTTGGAACAAAAATAGAGAAACACCCAACCCTACCGCGATGAGAAGAAGGGAAAATATCCGATACCATGACCATAATTTCATGATTTGATCCTTGCTATGTCCGAATTCTAGGGATACCAGATCCTTAGCGTTGAAAAGAGGCTCATCGGAAAGTTAAATGTGAGTAACCGTTCAGATCCTCGCTGGGAGCACGACCAGCCGATTCCACGTGAACAAATGCTAAGATCGTTTCTTCACCCTCCACTATTGCATACTAACAAATAATCAGTCAGCTTCTCAGATCAATAAATCTGAACCTCCACCAAGGTGATATCGTCATCATAAACCGATGATGCAACATACTCATTGAGTAGGCCCATCAAATTATCCAGGGCGGTTTTTCCTGTGGCTACTTGCTTAAGAAACGCTGCCAATCTCTCCATTCCAAACATTTCGGCATTACTACCTTCAGATTCAATGATGCCGTCTGAGAAAATATACAGACGATCTCCTTTTTCCAGAGAGATATCCAACGCGGCACTAGCAACATCCAAACTTCTTGAAATCCCCAGGGCCAGCATCTCCGACGAAAGATAGCGCTGGATTACTCCCTTCCGAATCAATAAGGCATCTGGCAGCCCACCGTTCCAAAGCATGGCTTGGGTACGCTCCGCAGAGATCTCGAGTAAGGTAGCAGCAAGAAAAAGCCCCACAGGAAGTCGCGCACACAGTTGGGTGTTGATCTCAATAAGAATCTGTTCCCCACTTGCCCCCCGTTTGGCCAATTCATGCAAAATATAGGTCACTAATGGACCACCAATAGCAGCGGGGAGACCATGGCCGGTAAAATCTCCCAATAAAATCAGTTGCCGTCCGTCCGGGGTAAAGGTTGAAATAAGAATATCGCCTGCAGTCTTCTCTACGGGAGAGATGATATGGCGCAGATAACGTTCGTCAAATTCATCCGCCTTCCGCATTTTAAGGATGATAGCCTCAATCAATTCGCGCTCATGAAGAAGGCGTTGATTATGCTCGTCTAATTCCTGTTTAGTGGCTTGGAGAGTTAAGTGAGTCCTAACTCGCGCCTGAACGATAGGAATACGAAACGGCTTGGTAATATAGTCAACCGCCCCCAGCTTTAATCCCGCAATCTCATCATTTTCCTCTGATTTCGCCGTCACAAAAATAACCGGAATATTTCGAGTTGCCGCATCCGCCTTTAACCTACGACACACCTCGTAGCCATCCATGATTGGCATCATGATATCCAACAGTACTAGATCAGGAATGGGCCAAATATTCGCGGCCTTTAAGGCCATTTGACCATTGATGGCGGCCCTCACCGTGTAATCACGTAACAAGGCTCCTTTTAACACATCAATATTTTCAGGAGTGTCATCGACAATCAGTATGGTTGGTTTGTTATTCATAGATCCTCGGCGCAGCCCCCCCGATCCCGAAGAGTCGAGGGGAGGAAGCGTTGCCTTTTTCTTAAACGGCACACAGAACGGGTGAATTTTTAGGCATAGGTAACCCAAGTTGCCACCTAGCACGCTTTTTCCCCTCTCCTGGAGGGAGAGATGCCTTCTCATTTATCACCGCATAGGTGGGTAACTTGGGTTAGATTACTATCAATCATTATTCGGGTTGGTCATGGTATTGCTCCATTATTATTATGAGTTCTGGTTTCAGCTCAATAGACCTTATCGGAAACCCCCTACCTAGCTCTGCCGGACAACGCAACCTCA
>CAUYTY010000194.1 GCA_963575655.1 Gammaproteobacteria bacterium
CCCCTTTCCTCCCCGCCCTCAAGGGCGGGGTTTCTCGGGGACACTGATGAAAATTGCGGTGACGAGTCAAAATTTTCGCACTATTTCAGAACACGCTGGCAAGGCGCGCCGCTTCCTTATTTTTGAGGCGGATTCCTTGGGTTGTCCACAAGAAATTGGACGACTAGATCTGCTCAAGGAACAATTGTTTTCATGAATGGCAGGGACACGACAACACTCCCCATCCACTAGATGAAGCTCAGGTTCTTATTACCGCCGGTTGTGGACAGGGATTCATCAATCGGATGAATCGCCGCAATATTCGTGCGCTGATTACCGAAGAAACCGATCCGACTACTGCGGTGCGTTTATTCCTAGAAGGTCAGTTACCCATCATCTCACCAGAAGCTGCGCACCACGGGCAGCACACCGCTGAGAAAGTAGTTATACCGGTTAGCGCAATTCGATGAAACGTCGTCACTTGGTGTATCAACGGTGGTCGTACTAGAGATTTTCCGGTATGCTTTTTGGGTATGTTGTCGCAGCCATAGAAACGATTGGGCAGTCGGTGAAAACTGTCGTTGTCTCTGTGGCGCTTGATTCCTACCCAACACACTGAGAACCCAAGGCGTGGACGTGAGACTCTCCCAACGCATACAGCGCATCAAACCATCCCCTACCTTGACCATGACCGCTCGCGCCGCTGCGCTTAAGGCGGCGGGCCGTGACATCATTGGTTTAGGGGCCGGTGAGCCGGACTTTGACACCCCCGTTCATATCAAAGAGGCGGCAATCGAGGCCATCCGTCGCGGTTTTACCAAGTACACCGCCGTGGACGGCACCCCTTCCCTCAAGCGCGCCGTTGTTGAGAAATTTTCCCGAGAGAATCATCTGAGCTACACCCCCGCTCAGGTAATCGTGTCTGTGGGGGGCAAGCAAAGCTTCTACAACCTTGCCCAGGTACTCCTCGATGCGGGCGATGAGGTCATTATTCCCGCGCCTTACTGGGTTTCCTACCCCGATATGGTGCTGCTCGCGGACGGGGTACCGGTCATTGTGCCCACGAGCATCAGCCAGGGCTTCAAAATTACCCCGGCCCAGCTTGAAGCCGCTATCACCACTCGTACTCGGTTGTTTGTCATCAACAGTCCCTCCAATCCCACTGGCGTCGGTTACACGCGGGCGGAACTGGTCGCTTTAGGCGAGGTGTTACGTCGGTTTCCCCAGGTACTCATTGCCAGCGACGACATGTACGAACATATTCGCTGGAGCAGTGACCCCTTCTGTAACATCCTCAATGCCTGCCCGGATCTGTACGACCGTACTGTGGTTCTTAACGGTGTCTCTAAGACCTATGCCATGACGGGATGGCGCATTGGTTACTGTGCGGGTCCGGCGCCGTTGGTTACCGCTATGGCCAACCTCCAGTCACAGAGCACCTCCAACCCCACGTCTATTGCCCAGGTGGCGGCCCAAGCAGCCCTGGAAGGGGGGGTGGACTGCATCAAGCCAATGCTAGTGGCCTTCCGTGAACGTCATGACTACATGGTCGCAACCCTCAACCGCATGACTGGCGTGCGCTGTCTACCCAGTGACGGGAGTTTCTATGCCTTCCCCGATATGAGTGAGGCGATTGCCGCCCTTCCTGGGGTGGATGACGACATCGGGCTTGCCGAATATCTCATTGAACGAGTCGGTGTGGCGGTAGTTCCGGGGACCGCATTCGGTGCTCCGGGTTATGTCCGGTTATCATTTGCCACCAGCATGGCCAATCTGGAAACGGCCCTGGGACGCATGGCCTCTGTGTTCAATTAAAACGAAAAGGGCAACCGCTTAGCTCTCCTCATAGAAGAGAGGTGAGCGGTTGCCCTTTTTCGATGAAGCTACCACATCGCGTAGAATTCAGCCTGTTGCGCCCAATAGCTCAACGACAAACGCCGCAGATCGTAATAACGTGCGCGTATCTCACGTGCGCTGGCGGCTAGATCCATAGTCAGCAAATCCTCCCAGCGTTCGATTACCAGCAGCGGCAGCCCTTTGTGGCATTCGAGATATTCAGCCGAGGTAATTATCGGGATACACCCCAGGTAAAGCGCCTCCCAGAGTCTGTGGGTATCGATGCCGACCCCACGCGGACAGATACAAAAGTCAAATTTCGCCAACGCCTGTAGATAGCGAATAAAGGCTGATAACGTCGGAGCTAAAGCTAGTTCCGTTGCCTTCTCGGTACCGGCGAGTACCCGACGGGCATGGGCACGACTCGGATGGCTATTATCATTGAAGCATATCAGCGCCTGACTATTACGCTGCGTCCGCCCCGGACGATATTGGAGGATCAGATCGGTATTTCCGCAGATCAAGTGAAAATCGGAATAGTTGCAAAAATCATTGAGTCCCAACGGCAGTGAAATCACCCGACCATCGCTACAAGTCTTGTTGGTTGCCAACCAAAAGAATTTAGCGGGAAGGTGGTGCTCGATCTTACGAATCCAGTCATCGGTAACTTCGAAATCATATTCACAACGCCCCACCACCACCTTGGCCTTTTGCTGCACACATAGCGCCGCGCCGATAAATTGTTCGGTTTGCATACAATCGATGTCAAGCCCCTGTTCGGCCAACATCGCCATGCGGGTACGCAATCCACGAAACTGCAACAACTCATGACGAGGTACTGGCGGTGGCGTATTAAAATCAATATCGCGTAATGCCTGGAGCGTCTGGTGGTCAATCGGGTCACACCAGCGATTTGCTTGTCGGATAATTGCCATCAGTTCTCCTCAAACAATTTAAGTAAGCGAATCCCCTCACGTTTAAAGTAACGTGCGTTTCATGCAAGATTCGTTATTCCTATGGTAGCCATTCAGATTCCCCGGAGAGGATGAACGATTACCTTCCTATTTCATCAGCATCGCTTTCAGATTGGCCAGATTTGCCCGACCGCGTTCTTTGAGTTCCTCTGGGGCAAGTGGCTTGCCCATTCCCATCCCTTGCCACTCCAGTGACTCTTCGGGAAGCTCATTCAAGAATCGGCTTGGCTCACACGCTATTTCCTCGCCGTAGCGCCGCCGTCTTTTTGCCAGGGTAAAGGTAAAAGACTTGCGAGCGCGCGTAATACCAACATAGGCAAGACGGCGTTCTTCCTCCACATTATCCTCCTCCAGACTCACTCGGTGTGGGAGCAATTCCTCCTCCATCCCCACCAAGAAGACGTGGTCAAACTCCAGCCCTTTAGCGGCGTGGAGGGTCATCATATGTACTGCATCGGAACGATTCTCATCACCGTCCCGCTCCAGGATGCCGAGTAGCGTCATGCGCGACACCATTTCTGCCAACGTATTGGGCTGCTCCTCGTTATCGCGCATCCGTGCCAACCAATCGACCAATTCGCCGACATTTTCCATCTGCCGCCTCGCTTGGTTGAGATTTTCACAGTTATCCTCCACCCACCCCTGGTAATTAACCTCTTGGATCAGCTCGCGGGTCGTGCGTACCGGGTCTCCATGATTACCACGCGCGCCAATCTCCGTTACCCAATGGCAAAAACGCCGTAACCGTTCGATGGCACGCACCGGCAGTAGGCTCTCCACCCCCAAATCGTGACAGGCCGCAAAGAGGCTAACGCCACGTTCAGCGGCATAGGCACCCAGTTTCTCCAAAGTAGCGGTACCGATCTCACGGCGCGGGGTATTGACCACGCGCAGAAAAGCATTGTCATCGTTGTGATTTACCATGAGCCGCAGGTAGGCAAGAATATCCCGGACCTCTCCCTTTTCGAAAAAGGAATCACCACCACTCAGATGATAGGGAATATGATAGGTACGTAGCGCCTTTTCTACAGGATGTGCCTGGTGGTTGCCTCGATAGAGAATGGCGTAGTCACGGAATTCAGTACGATGGCGGAAACGGTGGGCAAGAATCTCGGTAGCAACTTTCTCGGCCTCCAATTCGGAGTCGCGGCAGGCAATTACTCGTAGCGGGTCGCCCCATCCTAACTCGCTCCACAGACGTTTCTCAAAGAGGTGGGGATTGTTGGCAATCAAATGGTTGGCAGCCTTGAGAATATTACCGGTGGATCGATAATTCTGCTCTAACTTGATTACCTTGAGCCCGGGATAGTCCTTTTTCAGTTCCGTCAGATTCTCCGGTCGGGCGCCACGCCAAGCATAAATCGATTGGTCATCGTCTCCCACTGCAGTAAAGGCACCACGCGCCCCCAAGAGTAAACGCATCAATTCATATTGGCAGGCGTTGGTGTCTTGATACTCGTCCACCAACAGGTAACGAATCCGCCCTTGCCAGACATCTAACGCCTCGGGGTCGGTATGAAACAACACTACCGGTAAACGGATCAGGTCGTCAAAGTCCATGGCGTTGTAGGCCTTGAGATGGCGGTCGTATTCCTCGTAGAGGCGTGCCGCTAATTCTTCCAACGAATCCGAGGCAATTTTCAACGCTTGTTGCGGGGCGATGAGGTCGTTTTTCCAACGTGAAATCCGATGACGGATCAATTCCTCTTGGCCGAGGGCATTATTCTGCTCCTTGCGTAGTAGCTCGCGCACCAGGGCGGTAGAGTCATGGGCATCGAAGATGGAAAAACCCGCCTTGTAGCCAATTCGTTTTAGCTCACGTCGGAGGATGGTGAGGCCAAGCGTGTGGAAAGTGGAGACCTGGAGCCCACGCTTTTCATTGGCCGCAAGGAGATTACCCACGCGCTCCTTCATCTCGCGTGCGGCCTTATTGGTAAAGGTGACTGCGGCAATGTTACGCGCCGGAATATCGCACTGGCGCACCAGGTAGGCAATTTTCTGGATAATGACTCGGGTTTTACCGCTACCTGCACCGGCTAGCACCAGCAATGGCCCATCGATATAGAATACAGCAGCGTTTTGGGGTGAATTAAGGTCGGCCATGAGGTGGGGAGGGTAACGTCTCTGAGTGTGATTGTTTATCGATGGGACGACCCGCTCGTGCTCCCAGGGGAAGTGAATGGTTATGAGCGTGATGCTGACGAATCAACAAATTCTCGCCCTCACCCCAACCCCTCTTCAAGAGGGAGAGGGACTTTTTCGTTTCTCATCGCATAGGTAGCAGCTTGGATTAGATAACAATCATGACTGTCGGTCACGATTAGCCAACCGTTCCCAAGCGGCCCGAAATTCCGGGTCATGACACTCTTGAGCCACGGAGCGTAGAAATTCAACAGTTTCTGATTTCATTACGGCGCGAGGTATGGGAGGGGGAGGAATCTTTGGAGACCCCATCCGTATCCGAATATCCTTCAATTCTGGCCAGCCATTTTCCTTTAAATGCTCCAGCAGTGCCGGACATTCATAACGCAAACGCAACACCCATGCCGACGATTCAACCTCCATTATCAATGTGTTCCCTTGTAGATTGAGCACTTGGCAGTGGGATAGCAAATGAGTTGGTAGGACAACCGTTACCTCTCGCGTAATCTCGGAAATCTTCCGTATTTGAGGTAACAAATGAGAGATGCCCTGGGAATTTTTCGCCAACAATTTTCTCAGCGGATGCAGCGGACTCTCACGCGCGGCTCCGGGTGAGGCTACTTTCTTGGTTGGGCGATCATCATCCATTGACTGTTTCTCGGAATTGAAGTCGATACAAGGCCGCGTAGTGGCCATCTAGGGCAAGTAGGGCCGCATGGTTGCCCATCTCCACAACCCTCCCTCGATCCATAACCACGATCCGATCGGCACCCTCGATGGTGGATAGACGATGCGCAATGACCAAGGTAGTACGTCGACGCATTAAACCTTCCAAGGCCGTTTGAATGTGTCGTTCAGATTCGGTATCAAGGGCCGAGGTGGCTTCGTCCAGAATGAGTACCGGTGCGTCTTTGAGTAAGGCACGGGCGATGGCAATCCGTTGCCGCTGACCACCGGAAAGTCGTACACCGTTTTCTCCCACCAGAGTGTTGAATCCTTCGGGCAGGGCTTCAATAAATTCCAGGGCACAGGCATCACGGGCGGCGCGTTCAATATCAGCCTGTGAGGCGCCCGCCATGCATCCATAGGCAATATTGCGCGCAATGGTATCGTTGAACAACGTTACATGCTGAGTGACCACCGCAATCTGGTCACGCAGACTCGTCAATTGGAGCGTCCGTAGCTCGTGCCCGTCCAACAAAATAGCGCCTTGCTGAGGGTCATAGAAGCGCGCCAGAAGGCTCACCAGGGTGGTCTTACCACTCCCCGAACGTCCCACGAAAGCTACCGTCTCCCCCGGTGCGACGGTAAAGCTCACCTCCTGCAACGCCGGGTTGTTTCCCTCTTGATAGGTAAAAGAGACATCACGGTATTCCACCTCTCCATTGGTGCGTGACAGGACCACGGTCCCCGTATCGTTTTCCGTCTCTTCGGCCAACAAGCTAAAGATGCTCACCCCCGCAGCAACGCCACGTTGAACGCTGGCGTTCACCGTAGTGAGACGTTTAAGCGTGGGCAACAGCAGCATCATTGCAGCCATAAATGACATGAAGGTGCCCACCGTAATATGGGTGAGCATGTTAGGTAGGGTCGCCACGTAGATCACCCCCGCCAGGGCCAAAGAGGCGATGAACTGAATCACTGGAGAACTAGCCGCACTGGTGGCGGAATATTTCATGACTTGGCGACGATTTCCCTCGTTGGCCTGCTCAAATCGTTGATGCTCATAGCGTTGTCCGCCGAAGATCTTGATCACGTCGTGACCGTCAATCGCCTCGCCGGCGGTCTGGGTAATCGCCCCCACCGAAGACTGGATACGTCGGGCGATCCGTCGAAAGCGACGACTGGCATAGACCACCAACGCACCAATAGGCGGTCCCATTACCAAGAAGGAAAGCGTCAGACGCGGGCTTAGATAGAACATCCAACCCGCCAATCCCAATGCAGTGAATCCATCGCGGACCACGGTGGTAACGGTACTGGTTGCGGCGTCGGATACCTGCTCTACGTCATAAATGAGCTTGGAGAGCAGAGTTCCCGAGGGATGGTCGTGGTAGAAACGGGTGGGTAGGGCCAGCAGATGGCTAAATACACGTCCACGGGTGTCCTTTACTACGTGCCGGCCGATCCAGTCCATGCCGTAACTTGATACAAAGGTGGCGACTCCCCGTATTATGAAGATCGCCATTAACCACATCGGAACAGCGTGAATTGTAGTAGGATCCTTGTCCACGAAACTACCATCGAGCAAGGGCTGCATTAGCGCAGCAAAGGCTGTCTCCGTAGCAGCAGAAGCAGCCATCGCGATGGTGGCGAAAACGAACACCAACCAATAGGGCTTGGCCAAGAGCAAAACCCGACGATAAACCTCAGCGGCCCCGAAGGTGTGCGTATCGATAAAAGGATCAGGCATGGTTAGCGTTTCGCCAGGGAGGTGAAAATATTCTTTTGGATCATGGCTGGTGTGATGAGGGAGGGGAAGGGAATGGCGACTGGCGCGTGGCAAAGGTGAGGTGAGTAAGTCCTACCTGGCGTGCGGCGTCCATTATGGTCACGACCGACTGGTGAGGCGCATGACCATCCGCATTAACCACGACCAATAAGTCTTGTTCGTTGGTGGCGTTCGGAGAGGAGAGGGGACGGGAGCGAGATTTTTCAATGGTCTCGACCGCCTCCTGCAATGCCGCACGTATCGTCGCGGGGTCCTGATCAGCCAACGCCCGTTCGCCTTGATGCTCGGTCAGATAGTAACGACCCTGGGCATCTATCGTCACTTCAATCATGCGCTCTTCGTGGGGGGGCTGGCCGGACTCCGCTGTGGGTAGGTCGAGCGAGATCTCGGTCGCCCGGTTAAAACTGGTGGTGACCATGAAAAAATACTTTATTCTGAGATGATAAACCATGTATCGTGTCCGACTCCATATTCAACTGCATTACTATGTGATTATGCTGTTGCATACCACGAAGGAGCACTGGGAGTACGACGCCCCCCTCCCAGTTCTGTGGCGTAATGCAATGGAGCAGAGGACGCGAGGAAAATTCTGAAGCCGCTGCCATTGAGGTTCAGCCAGCCCGCCGTCCTTTGACTTTTCTGTAGAAATGCCGGTCTTTCCCGGCTGTCAACCCGTAAGGGTAACTTGGCTTACGCCAGTAAAGGTCTCCTCGCCCAGAACAAGAAGGTCGGTCAGACTAAGGATTGGGTCTTATACCGTCTCTCGACCGTCATTCCTTTCGTCGTCAGAGCCTGGGACTGGAGAAGCATCCCAGGGTGACTCGCTTTCGCTTCACTTCTTGTCGGCTGCCTTTCGGCGGGCTGGTTGAATCTCAAACTTTTCAGCCAGCGGAATGGATTCCGCTAGGTTGAAAAGTTAGGCGGCGACTCAACGTAGTCCTGTACCGCAACAACCCTTATACCGCTTTTGATGCCCCCATGGCGATGAATCTATAGGGACAGTGATTTTGCCTTTTGTTCGTTAGTGAGGTTGGTTTTGTTTCTACGTTGAAGGAAGCCACGAAACCGGAACACGGCGCGCCTTAGGCGCGCGAGAGCGAGCCTGAGGAATCGTACTCATGCATTTCTTTAACACCGAAGGCCCGAACCGGGCCAATGATCATTACTGTCTCCCCCCTCTGCAACGCTGGGATCTGGAAGAAATCCTGGACCTAATCGACCAGAAAAAATATTTCCTGCTGCACGCCCCTCGGCAAACCGGCAAGACCACCTGTCTGCTGGCGTTGATGGAGCATTTGAATCGAGAGGGACGCTACCGGGCGTTGTATGCCAACATCGAAACTGCCCAGGCAGCACGGGAGAATGTGACTCTGGCCATGACCGGCATCGTTCAAGCCCTGGCCAACAGCGCCCGTCTGTGGCTGAAAGACCCCCACGCCGAGGCGATCGCGCGCAGTGTGCGGGCTGACCATGCCGCAACGGTCGCCTTGGAACAGTTCTTGGCCCATTGGTGCGAACAGTCACCCTTGCCGGTGGTCCTGCTGCTCGACGAGGTCGACGCCCTGATTGGTGACACCTTGATTTCGTTGCTGCGCCAACTGCGCGCCGGTTACCCCCAGCGGCCCCGAAGCTTTCCCCAGACGGTGATCCTGTGCGGGGTACGGGATCTGTGCGACTACCGCATCCACGCCAGTTCCGAGTCTTCCCCAATTACCGGCGGCAGCGCCTTCAACATCAAGGCCAAATCGTTACGATTGGGTGATTTCACGGAGGCCGAAGTTAGCTTGCTACTTCAAGCGCATACCCAAGAGACTGGCCAGGTCTTTACCCCGGAGGCGCTGGCGCAGGTTTGGACCCTAACGCTTGGCCAGCCTTGGCTGGTCAATGCCCTGGCCTACGAGACCTGTTTCGAGATGCGTGAGGGGCGCGATCGCAGTCGAGCCATTACCCGCGACGTGATCGACCAGGCGAAGGAAAATCTGATTCTGCGGCGGGTGACGCATTTGGATCAGTTGGCCGACAAACTGCGCGAGCCGAGGGTACGCCGGGTCATTGAGCCGATGCTGGCCGGTACCGCCCTTGGCGAGGTACCCGAGGAGGAACGGAGTTATCTGGTCGACCTGGGTCTACTGCGCCGGGATGACGGTAGCGGCGGATTGGTGATCGCCAACCCCATTTATCGGGAAGTGCTGCCGCGCGCCTTGGCCGGCGGACCCCAGGATTCGCTGCCCCGTATCACCCCAACTTGGCTAAATGCGGATGGCAGCCTGAACTCGTTGCAGTTGCTTGAAGCCTTTCTGCGTTTCTGGCGTCAACACGGCCAGCCATTGCTCGGTAGTGCGCCCTATCACGAGATCGCCCCCCATCTGGTGCTGATGGCCTTTTTGCATCGAGTCGTCAATGGTCACGGTACCCTGGAGCGCGAATACGCCATCGGGGCCGGTCGGATGGATCTATGCCTACGCTACGGAACGGTAACGCTCGCCATCGAATTGAAGGTCTGGCGCAATGGCGAGCCGGATCCCTTGAATGAGGGACTGACCCAATTGGATGGCTATCTGGCCGGACTGGGCCTACCCGGCGGCTGGCTGATGATCTTCGATCGCCGCGCCGGACAGCCGCCGATCCGTGACCGCACCACCTGCACCGAGGTCACCAGTCCCAAGGGTCGGCAAGTTATCGTGGTGCGTGCCTGAAGGAGAAGGTCCAGGTTCACCCCGTCAGTTCTCGAGGTGAAAATATTATTTTGGATCATGATCATGGCTGGCGTAGTGAGGGAGAGGGAGAGGATGGTGGCTGGCGCGTGGCGAAGGTGAGGTGGGTAAGTCCTACCTGGCGTGCGGCGTCCATCACGGTCACGACCGACTGGTGAGGCGCATGACCATCCGCATTAACCACGACCAATAAGTCTTGTTCGTTGGTGGCGTTCGGAGAGGAGAGGGGACGGGAGCGAGATTTTTCAATGGTCTCGACCGCCTCCTGCAATGCCGCACGTATCGTCGCGGGGTCCTGATCAGCCAACGCCCGTTCGCCTTGATGCTCGGTCAGATAGTAACGACCCTGGGCATCTATCGTCACTTCAATCATGCGCTCTTCGTGGGGGGGCTGGCCGGACTCCGCTGTGGGTAGGTCGAGCGAGATCTCGGTCGCCCGGTTAAAACTGGTGGTGACCATGAAAAAGAGCAGCAAATTGAATACCACGTCAATGAGGGACGTAAGATTGATGAAGCGCGGACACTCTTTGCGGCGGGGACGCAGGTTCACAAATCCGCCCCCACTCTTTGTACTCGTTCGCTGTGAAGAGTCTCGACCAGGCGCAGGGCCTCTTGCTCCATGGTAATCACCAAAGCGTCCACCTTGGACTGAAAATAGCGATGGCAGAGCAACGCCGGGATGGCCACTGACAGCCCCGCTGCCGTAGTAATAAGGGCTACCGCGATACCACTCGACATGAGCGCTGGGTTGCCCACCCCGTGGGCGGAAATGACATTGAAGGTTTGGATCATGCCGAAGGTGGTGCCGAGTAACCCGAGCAACGGGGAGACCTCGGAGATGGTCCCCAAGGTATTGAGGAACCGCTCTAACTCCGCCACTACATGGCGTCCGGTTTCCTCGATGCTCTCCTTCATCACCTCGCGACTGTCCTGATGATGGATCAGTCCCGCCGCCAGAATCCGTCCCAGGGGGGAGTTGCTACGCAGGGTATCAATATGAGTGGTATCAATCTGTTGGGTGTGGATCCATCCCAACACCTGGGGCACCAGATGGGGTGGGGCGACACGATGACGTCGCAATATCCAGGCGCGCTCTAGGACAATGGCCATAGCTATCACCGAACAACCCAGGATGGGCCACATCAACCAACCGCCAGCACGGATAATCTCAAACACGGAAGCAATGTCCTCGCAACGGGGGCACCGGCCAAGGTGCCGGAGGGATTAGGCTACTTTCGAACGCTTCACGCCCACCAATCTGAATGATCTACGCAAGTTACTCACAAAATCAACAACTCAGCGAGAGGCTCCCTTACCACTTGCCTGGTTCGGTGGCGTGGATAGCGGTTTGGGGACAGTTATTGTGGGTCATGGAGGTTAATGGAAGCAATTGGATGTTGTAGGACTTACGCATTGACGAATGCCGTAGAATATGCTCATCAAAAATCTGTCCAGATGGAGAGCGCCACGCCATGGTACGTAAAATAAGCCGTCCTTCGACAGCCCGCTGCACATTAGACCTTATCGGAAACCTCCTCATCACCCACCACAGTCAATATAAATCATGAGGTTGCGTTGTCCGGCAGAGCTAGGTAGGGGGTTTCCGATAAGGTCTATTGTCGATGTACGTGGGATTTTTGTTGAGCGAACCAAACTTACCCAGTTACAGCCGCATGTCAGAGGTGATGGGAATTTCGTATGACAACGCGAACAGTTTTTGCATAGGGAAACGTATTCACCTCAAGATCTGTTTAACGAAGTCAAAACTGGATTGAATTTGAAAGGTAGCGTTCTAGAGCATTTCCCGATTAGTTTGGCGTATACCCAGAGTAACAGTCCCCTGGGAGTGCAGGCATTCTGCCCGCTTGCGGTTCCGGATGCGCCAACCTAATTGGGGAATGCTCTAAACGTAGACGATAGCGTACTGGACAAACCCTACGGTGAGAAGATGGCCTTCGTCGAACATTTCTGGTCGGGCAAACACCATCAAGTGGCCAAGGGAATTGGTACAGTATCATCGAGCGATCAAGCAGGTTTGTCACATCGAGCATTTCCAAGTGCGCACCCCGGCAGCTATACAGAATCATGTGTTCGCCGCTACTTGCGGCTACGTCCAATTGCAGCGGATGCGCTTCATGGATGTGCTCAAAAATTGTTACTAGGTACAGCGGAATCTATTCAACGGCGTAGTCGCCGAATTTATCCGTTCCTTTATGCCAGGTAAGGAGCACCTCAGCCCACAGATCTGTTCCACTGTCAATGCGTAAATCCTAAGTTGCAAAACCAAGACGGTCTCCGGTCAGACGCTAGACGAATCCCGAAAGTAGCCACATACATAACTAACCCAGGTTGTCCCCTAGCGCGACCCCCTCCAATCCCACTCCGGCGGAGTTGTTTTTTCATTTCTCACCACATAGGTAGCAACTTGGGCTACATACTGCGTGCGACCTCAATAAACTATTGGTCTATATGAAGTTGCTGGAAAGAACAGACTCGCCGTGCCCAACCCTTCCTATCAGTTCTTCCATGTTCATCATGGACGATTTTTGACATGAACGAAAAATCATTAAATAATTCGCCGCTGATACATTATAAAGTTACGAAAACTACCTAAATTTCCCTGCCTGGACCCACAGGTACCCCGGAGGGGTCAATGAATTTACACGAATATCAATCGAAGAAGTTGTTTAGAGAATAT
This sequence comes from Gammaproteobacteria bacterium, assembly GCA_963575655.1. Classification (NCBI taxonomy): domain Bacteria; kingdom Pseudomonadati; phylum Pseudomonadota; class Gammaproteobacteria; species Gammaproteobacteria bacterium. The sequence goes on from CAUYTY010000194.1 coordinate 12,796, forward strand.
GGTCTGCCGGTTCCCGCTGGAGCCCCTGCGCGTACGCCTGAGGAAGCACGTGCGGCGGCGATCCAGATCGGTGGCGAGGCTTGGATGATAAAGGCCCAAGTTCACGCTGGGGGACGCGGCAAGGCGGGTGGAGTAAAGCGCGCCACAAGCCTCGACGCCGTGGAGGCGGCCGCAAAGGAACTATTGGGGAAGCGTCTGGTGACCCACCAGACTGGCCCGGCAGGACTGCCCATTGAAACAGTGCTGATCGAGGGAACTCATACCGTTGCACGCGAGTTGTATCTGAGCGTCCTGACCAATCGTGCCCGTGAGCGTCTGGTGTTCATGGTTTGTGCGGCGGGAGGCATGGATATCGAGGAGGTTGCTGCCCATCGCCCACAAGACCTGCTGACCCTAGAGATCAATCCTGTTGTCGGACTCCAACCCTATCAGTGTCGGCGAGCAGCCTTCAAGCTTGGCTTGGCCGGCGCTCAAGTCGGTCAGCTAGTTAGTCTCATGGATGGGCTCTATCGCCTGTTCGTGGAGCGTGACTTGAGTCTGGCTGAGGTCAATCCGTTGGCAGTCACCGCCTCCGGCGATCTGTTGGCCCTCGATGGCAAGGTGAATCTGGATGAGAACGCCCTCTATCGCCAAAAAGCGCTCGAAGCCTTGCGTGATACCGGTCAGGAAGACCCCACCGAAGTCGCGGCCCGAGCCCATGACCTTAATTATGTGAGCATGGACGGAGACATCGCCTGCATGGTCAATGGCGCAGGTCTGGCCATGGCAACGATGGACTTGATCAAACTCCATGGTGGTGCCCCGGCAAACTTCCTGGATGTAGGTGGTACGGCTACGGCGGGACGGGTAGCGGAGGCGTTCAAACTTATCCTCTCCCAGGGGTCGGTACGCGCCATTTTGGTCAACATCTTCGGTGGCATCGTGCGTTGTGACCTCATTGCTGAAGGCATCATCCAGGCAGTGAAGGAGATCGGTGTGCAGGTACCGGTGGTAGTGCGCCTTGAAGGGACCAACGTCGACCGTGGCCGTGCACTGCTCGACGCAAGCGGACTTTCCCTCATCACCACCAACGACCTCACCGAAGCTGCGGAAAAGGTCATTGCCGCCAGTAAGCAGTAGGGAGTGAGACTATGAGCATTTTGATCGATAAAACCACAAAAGTAATTTGCCAAGGTTTTACTGGCAAGCAGGGTACCTTTCACTCTGAACAGGCGATTGCCTACGGCACAAATCTGGTGGGAGGAGTAACCCCAGGCAAGGGGGGACAGTCACACCTCGGACGGCCGGTCTTCGACACCTGCCACGATGCCGTGGCTGCGACAGGGGCCGATGCCACGATGATCTATGTCCCTGCACCTTACGCGGCAGACTCCATCCTGGAGGCAGCGGATGCAGGGATTCGCGTGGTGGTGTGCATTACTGAAGGTATCCCGGTCCGCGATATGCTGCGTGTCAAAGCAGCTTTGGCAGGGAGTGGGGTACGTCTGGTTGGGCCTAATTGTCCGGGGATCATCACCCCTGGCGGGTGCAAGATCGGCATCATGCCGGGGTTCATCCATCAACCCGGCAGTATTGGGATTGTCTCTCGTTCCGGCACGCTCACCTACGAGGCCGTGCGTCAGACCACCCAGGTGGGACTGGGGCAGAGTACCTGCGTCGGGATGGGGGGAGATCCTATCCACGGTGTAGGTTTCATCGATTGCCTGGAGCTGTTTGAGGCCGACCCACAGACCCGTGGGGTACTGATGGTGGGAGAGATTGGCGGTACCGACGAAGAGGCAGCGGCAGAGTTCATCGCCAGATCAATGACCAAGCCGGTAGCGGCGTACATTGCCGGGGTTACAGCGCCTCCCGGGAAGCGTATGGGTCATGCTGGGGCCATCGTTAGCGGTGGGGCAGGTACGGCGGCGGGCAAGATCGCGGCACTCGAGCGTGCTGGTGTGACCGTAGCCCGTTCTCCCGCGCAGATGGGAGCCGCCATACTCAGTCGCCTTACGGCGTAAAAATTTGCCGATCATATCGGAAGTAGGTCAACTACCGTTCTCCGAAACTTACCCATCTATCACGATGATAAATGGTGTTCGGTTCCTGCTTCATCGAGGCTGCCCAGGGAATGGCTTGGTTTTCGCCAGTAAGACTCCCCTTAGCGGGGAGTCTTACGCGGATTGCGCCGCAGCCGACAACTCCCCCAGGTCTCACGACCTCTCCACAGGCTTAAGATTCCGTGGAACTCACGGTACGTTAATATTGTTGACTATCCAGTTTGGTTTAGTAAACGAGCCGAGGTGGATAAAAACATCCAGTGGTCCTATGTCGAGGGGTGTATTTGTGAATGTATGTCCACAAAAGAGCACATACCTGACACCTGTCGATTACCCCCCCAAAGGGCGAGGCTTGTGAAAGCAAGTCTTAACGAAGTTGACCAGCTCTGTCGCTTTGCGACGAGACCTTATCGTGGAATCGGCCCAAGCGGTGTAATAGGCACTTAGGCCCTTGCGGGCTGACAGCCGGGAAAGACCGGCAACTTTATAAGATTTTTTGCTATCCCAAGGGGCGGAGAAAACCGTCCCCTTTCCTCCCGTCCTGGAGGGCGAGGTTTCTCGGGGACATTGATGATATTTATACCCACATTGCCATCATGCATGTTGGCTCTCATGGGACTCTGATGGGTTGACCGAACATTTACCGATGTATTGGTCCATATTGTTGTTTTTACGAGAGAAATTAATATAATTTAAATTGTAGTTATTTGTTCCCCTACAAGAGATTGTAATTCTCTATCGTACTAACACTGCACTTGGGCCAGGGAGGCAAAGCTTGTGTGCGTGGTCTTTTGCGATAAAATCGCGGCACTTGCGGGGTCCGAGTGGAGGACCGGTGGCCGCAGTGGGAATCCGGTTATTTCAGTCTGTACAACGCCATCCAGGCCCTTTTTCAGCCTTCAGCACACCAGCATTGGTGTTCTCGCTTTGGGCTGTGCGGAATTCATACCTAAAACCTATGTGTTGTCCCAAATTCTCCGTTCTCGTCGTCCTGATGATACTTGCCGGTCCGGCGATGGCTGTTAGCTCCGTTACACCCCAGCAATGGATTCAGGATCACGTTGCAGGATACGAGGAGCCGTTTACCCTTACTGTGGGCGGTAAACCTCTGCGTGTCTGTCCAGCCTTGGTAACTTTCTATCGAGGCCGTGACTATCAACCGGCATGGACAGATGGGCGCGTCCCGCTGCCTCGTGCCAATCAGTTGATTCAGGCTTTGAAGGCCGCTACGCGAGAGGGACTGAACCCTGCGGATTATCAGACCGATCGAGTCGAGGCGGCCCTGGCCGAATTGCTCCAACCAAGGGCGACGATTCAGAGCGATCCGAAGGTATTAACGACTCCCGCACCGATACCACCGGGGGGAGACCCGACGGTTCTGGCAGAATTAGATGTGTTATTGAGTCAGACCTTTATGCACTACGCCTCCCACCTTGGGGGATGGCGGGTGGACCAGCCGAATAATGTGGACTCCGATTGGTTCGTAAAGCGTCCGTTTTTAGATCTATCCACCACGTTAACAAATGCTGTGGCCTCCGATCAGATCGAAGAAACTCTTTTCAAGTTGCTGCCACAGCACCCTGGCTACACGCGGTTGCGGGAAGCCTTGGCACGTTACCGTGGGTTGGCTGCTGTTGGAGGGTGGCCTCGCATCTCGAATGGACCGAAATTGCAGATCGGCAGTCGTGGTGTGCGGGTGGCGGCCCTGCGCGCGCGCTTGGCGGCCGAGGGATTGTTGCCCGCTACGCGGGGAAGTGATGTCTTTGATGATGGCCTTCGCCAGGCAGTGAAGACCTTCCTACGAACGCATGGTCAGGAGCCTAGCGGTGTGGTGGGACCAGCAGCCCTGGAAGCGCTCAATCTCCCGGTCGAAGAGCGGATCCGCCAGATCGAGGTTAACCTCGAACGCTGGCGCTGGCTGCCCCGCGATTTGGGGAAAAACCATATCATGGTCAACGTAGCAGGCTACGAGCTAGAGGTCGTTGACGATGCGCACACCGTGATGTCGATGCGGGTCGTGGTGGGAAAACCATATCTACGCACCCCAGCATTTAGCGCGGAAATGAGTTACCTGGTACTGAATCCCTATTGGAACGTTCCCCCTACGATTGCTGGTAAGGAAATTCTACCTGAACTACGCAAGAATCCTGACTACTTGACCCGTCACAATATGGAGTTGAGCACTCTAGGTGCGCCTCATCAGGAGATTAATCCGGCCGGTGTTGATTGGTCTCGGGTGAGTGCCGGCAATTTTCCTTACCGCCTACGCCAACGACCGGGATTAAAGAATCCATTGGGCACAGTGAAATTTATGTTTCCTAATCAATTCAATGTCTATCTTCACGATACTTCCCAGCGCAATCTCTTTGCGCGTACTGAAAGAGTATTTAGTCATGGCTGTATTCGTGTCGAGAAACCGATTGAATTGATGGAGTATGTCCTCGGGGCGCATTCGCGTTGGAATCGCAATACTGTGAAGGAGCTCGATAGTCAACGTGAACGCATTATTGGAATTCCTCAACCGATCCCCGTGCATATCCTCTATTGGACAGCTTGGGTGGATGAGGAAGGGAATGTCCAATTCCGTAAAGATGTCTACGGTCGAGATAAACTTTTGGATGCAACACGTGGGGCAGGATCTTCCGTATCAAGTATCGGGGTTGACTCTAATACTTCGAACGGCAGGCGAGCGAACCATCCTAATGTCAGCCCGAGCGGGGGGAGACACACTCCCGACAATGAAGCTGGTGGCCGTACGTAAAATGTAACTAGTAATTTATATCAGGGGGTATGAACTATGGCAGATTGGTCGGACATCCAGCCGATTGTAGAGCAGCCGGTGAGCCGTCGCCAGTTTCTGAAGCTGGGGGGTGCGGTACAGTTGGGTCTTTTTACCGGTATGGGGGGACTGGCCGCAAATTTGCTTTTGCCCTCGTCGGAGGCCTTGGCACGTACCGAAAAGAATCACCAAAAAGTATCGAATCACAAAGAAAATAATCAGCTTGGTCACCACCGCCAGGATTCCCACCATTCCAAAGATGTTCACACTAAGGGGCATGATTCCAGGGAGGTTCATGCCAAGGATCATCATTCCAAGGACATTCATATCAAGGGCCATAATTCTAAGGAGGTTCATGCCAAGGACCATGATTCCAAGGATCATCATTCCAAGGTGGTTCACGTCAAGGACCATCATTCCAGGGATCGTCATCAGGCACGCCACAACAGGGAACGCATCTTGCGTCTCCACAATATTCATACCGATGAGACGGTGAATGCGGTCTACTGGTCGCAGGGACGTTATGTTGCGGGGGGACTCAAAGAATTAAATTTCTTAATGCGTGATCACTACACTGGCGAGATGGTGAATATTGATCCTAGGCTTTTTGACCTTCTCTATGCCTTGTGTGGTCGAGTCAATTACGGTAAGCCGTTTCACGTCCTTTCGGGTTATCGTTGCCCAACGACCAATGCCATGCTTCGCGAACAGAGTGATGGCGTAGCCTCACACAGCTTGCACATGGATGGAATGGCGGTGGACCTGCGTGCCCCGGGGATGCGTACGCGCTATCTACATAAGGCTGCGATGCAAATGCAATCTGGTGGTGTTGGTTATTATCCAGATTCTGACTTTGTTCATGTAGACACTGGGCCGATACGTTACTGGTAGCGCCCTCCTGCGGGGAATTTAATATGATAATCGTTACTGGTGGCGCCGGCTTTATTGGCAGCAATCTCATTAAAGCCCTCAATGCCAAAAACCAAACTTCCATACTGGTGGTAGATAATCTTAAGAACGGAATTAAATTTAAGAATTTGGTAGATTGTGCTGTCCATGATTTTATGGACAAGGACGAGTTTATTTCCCATATTCAGCATGGAACGACCTTTGAATCTCCTGTGGAGGTAATTTTCCACCTGGGGGCCTGCTCCTCAACCACGGAATGGGATGGCCGCTATATGATGGCTAATAACTATAGCTATTCTCGGGTCCTCTTCAATTATTGTTTGTTGCGACGCATCCCTTTTATCTATGCCTCTAGCGCCGCAATCTACGGAGGAGGGACGGTATTTCGGGAAGAACCAACCTGTGAGGCCCCTCTCAACGTCTACGGTTATTCCAAGCTATTGTTTGATCAGTATGTTCGTCGTCATCTTCCTCATGCCCGCAGTCAAGTGGTAGGGTTGCGTTATTTCAACGTCTACGGTCCCCGTGAGGCCCATAAGGGCACAATGGCGAGCGTGGCCTCTCACCTCCGCCGTCAGCTTCTTGCCGGTGAGTCCGTGCGTCTTTTTGAGGGAAGTGGTGGTTATGGTCCGGGGGAGCAGCATCGTGATTTTGTTGATGTTGCCGATACCTGTGCCGTAAAGTTATGGTTTCTGAATCATCCTAACCGTTCTGGAATCTTTAACGTAGGTACCGGTCGTGCCCAAACCTTTAATGATGTGGCTCGTGCTGTTATCAATCACTATGGACGAGGCGCGATCTCCTACATCCCTTTTCCCGATCACCTCCAGGGCCATTATCAAAGCTATACCCAAGCCGACCTTTCTGCTCTACGAGCAGTGGGCTATGGCGATCCCTTCCGTACCGTTGAAGAAGGTGTATCGGCCTATATGGCATGGCTCGATCAATATGCAATTACCTAGCTAAAAAACCAGAAAGACGTATCAACGCATAGAAAAAAGCAACGGCTTTGGTCGCAAGAGTAGAGATTTTTTTCTAATCATTAAGAGGAAAAATCTTTAGTTTTCTGGCCGGATCCGTTGCTTTTGTTCTTACTTTACTGCTGATGGTGGCTATTTGAGATGAGTTGGTCGCGGTGGGTCTATTCATTGATCCTCTGCCTACTGGTCCCTCTGGTTGTAGCGCGGCTATTCCTGCGTAGTGTGCGCGCACCGGGGTATCGGCGGCGTATGGGGGAACGTTTCGGTTTTGGACTTCCTCTATTAGGCGAAGGACAGACTCTATGGATCCACGCCGTTTCCGTGGGAGAGGTCCAGGCGGCGTTGCCGCTGGTGCGTAGTCTCCGCGAACGTTATCCCCTAGCGCGGCTTCTATTGACCACCACGACTCCCACCGGGGCTGAGTGTGTGCATACCTCCTTTGGTACCGAGCCGGCGGTGCTCCACCGTTATGCTCCTTATGATTTGCTTGGTGCGGTTCATCGTTTTCTGGATCGAACTCGGCCGCAGTTATTGATCATCATGGAGACCGAGTTGTGGCCCAACCTCATTCGTGTCTGCCGACAACGGAGAATACCCGTCATTCTGGCTAACGCCCGACTCTCTGAGCGGTCCGCCCGTGGGTACCGGCGTTTTCCTACCCTCACGCGAGAAACTTTGCAGGACCTGAGTGCCATTGCCGCGCAGGCTAGTACGGATGCCGAGCGTTTTAAAGACCTCGGTGCATCGCCAGAACATCTGCGGGTCACTGGCAATATCAAGTTCGATCTGCGCCTACCGGCGAGTCTACGGGAGGAAGCGGCGACCCTGCGGCGCGATCTGGGTCCCAATCGACCGATATGGATCGCTGCGAGCACCCATGAGGGGGAAGAAGAGGTCATTCTCGCCGCGCATGCCGAGCTACGTCGAGTCCTTCCCGATGCTTTGTTGTTGTTGGTGCCACGTCACCCCGAACGTTTTTCGCGAGTTGCCGCGCTGTGTCGACGTGTTGGTTTTCCTCCCATAACCTGGACCGACCACCGCCCGGTACCCATGCAGAGTGCGGTCTATCTGGGCGATACGATGGGACGTTTGCCTCTGTTCTACGCGGCTGCGGATGCGGCCTTTGTCGGCGGTAGTTTCGTGCCGGTGGGTGGCCATAATCCTTTGGAACCGGCGGTCCTCGGAATCCCTGTTGCTTTTGGACCCCATCGATTTAACTTCTCGGAGATCAGTTGTTTACTGCTGGAGGCGGGGGCTGCGCAAGGGGTAACAGATGCCTCGACCCTTACCACCACTATGACCCACTGGCTCCAGGATGCGAACTTACGTCATGCGGTGGGTGAACGGGGACGGCAGGTGGTAGAGGCCAACCGTGGGGCATTGGCGGCACTCATAGAGGTGGTGGAAAGGTGTCGAGGCGATAGCTGATGCCTATTCCATGTAAAATACACGATAATTTCTCACCTTTGAGGGTACAATGAATCAAAAAATTCGTAAGGCAGTTTTCCCCGTGGCCGGTATGGGAACGCGCTTTCTGCCCGCCACCAAGGCCAACCCTAAAGAGATGCTTCCCATCGTTGATAAACCTCTCATCCAGTACGCAGTGGAGGAGGCGATCTCTGCGGGCATCACCCAAATGGTATTCGTCACCAGTTCTACCAAGCGTGCCATTGAGGACCACTTCGACTCTAACTTCGAGTTGGAAACCCTCTTGGAGAGCAAGGGAAAGAAAGAGTTGTTGGAAATTGTGCGTGGAGTGCTACCCAAAGGGGTGAGTTGTGCCTACGTGCGTCAGCCCGAGGCCTTGGGACTAGGTCATGCCGTGCTTTGTGCCCGAGAGGTCGTGGGGAATGAGCCCTTTGCCGTAATCCTGGCGGACGATCTTATTGATGGCGGTGATCACGGAAGCTGTCTGGAACAAATGGTGGAACGCTATGAGGCGTGTGGTTGCAGCATCCTTGGGGTAGAGCAGGTACCTCAAGAAGAGACCCACCGCTACGGTATCGTCAAGGCCGAATCGATCACGGAGCGGGTCGCTCGGGTCCACGAGATTGTAGAAAAACCAACACCGGCCAAGGCACCTTCCAATCTGGCGGTGGTTGGGCGTTACCTCCTGACCCCGCGTATTTTTGAGTTGCTCGCAGCTACCGAGCGTGGTGCCGGTGGTGAAATTCAACTCACTGACGCTATTGCAAAACTTTTAGATGAGGAATCAGTGCTGGCCTATCGTTTTTATGGTCGACGCTATGATTGTGGTAATAAGTTGGGCTTCCTGGAGGCAACGGTGGAATACGGCCTCAAGCATCCCGAATTACATGAAACCTTTCTTAACTACCTAATTCGTTTCCGTCAGCCTGATCTTTTTCGGCCACCGACGTAGGTGTTTCGTGGGAGGAATACCAGAATAGCCTGTGGTTGTACGAGACATCACGCTAGGAGCCTGTCTGACTTGACGGGTAGGTTGCTGATTAATGATTAATCATTGCATTAATGGTGTTTTGTCGAACACACTGCAAATCAAAAACTTGCATGACGAGTCAGACGGATTCCTAAGAGCTAATCATCGTTATCTGAAAAATGGAGAGATATCAGAATCATGAAATTTGAACATTGCAGAAAATGCGTAATTAAAGCTGGGCAGACAGATTTCTTTATTGCGTTAGCCCAGGCGATTTTTAGAAGCCTCCTTGGTTGGATATCCGGCAGCATGGGCTTGGTAGTTCAAGGACTCTATTCTTTTGGTGATGCCCTCGGGAAGGGGATTACTCTGATTAGTGTGCAGATTGCCAAACGGCCTCCCACTAAAACATTCCCATTTGGTTACGGGAAGATTTTGTTTGTCTCTTCTCTTGCGATTAGTTTATGGTTATTATTTGGTGGAATTTCGCTGGGTCTAACCAGTTTTAATGATATTGAAAGTGTTCAATCAATTCCATCCATTATCACCGTTTGCGGTGTTATATTGTCGGCATTTGCTAGTGAATTGACGTATCTTTTTCTGACCTGCGTTGCAAAAGAGAACAGCAATGGGACGATCGAATCGTCCGCGATGGATAATCGAGTCGATGCCTTCTCATCAGTGATCGTGCTCTTTGGTATTGTGTTATCGAACTTGGGTGTTCCTGCGGCTGATCATATCGCTGCGTTTGTCGTTTCTCTAATGGTGATTAGGATTGGTGGGATAATTGCGTGGGATGCGATAAAGGGTTTGCTAGATGTCACTGTGTCGCAAGAAAATTTAGATAGAATAGTCCGCATTTCTCGAACAACTTCGGGGGTTCATGACGTAAAATTGGTTCGAGGTCGCAGTCTCGGTGAGTACTGGGAAATTTACTTGCATATCGCTCTTGACGAAAACATTTCGATTGGAGAAGGGTATGGCATAACGAAGAATATTAAAAAACGTATCCAGGAAGGAGTTGAAAAGGTTCAACACGTTTGGATCGTGATCGTCCCGCAAGAACCCGAAAAGGATAAAGAATCTGATTATTGGAAAGGCCATTTATTCTCGATTCCACGTAGTAAAGTGACCACCAACTCTTCTGCTGATGAATCGGTGGTGGTCCTCGATAACCCACAAAATATCGCCAACAACAACCTCTGAGAAATTCTAATGATAGACATATCTAGGGCGCGGCTAGTTCATTTGAAGTGGTTGTTGCAACTGGAAAAGTTGTTGCGACAAGAAACCATTCCTCACTTGCAATCGTACAAGTCGTGCGATCTTGGAATGTGGCTTTATCAAGGAGGGATAAAAAAATATGGGAAATATCCAGAGATGTCATTTCTCGAAAAACGCCACAAACATTTTCATGAAACAGCAGACTTGCTGGTCGATCTTTTCAAGGAACGCAATTATGTGGAAGCGGAAGTTGCTCTTGATGAACTGAAACGCAACAGCCAAGACTTGATCTTCATGTTGACCATGATCGAGTATCGCATGTCAGAAAATGTGAACTCTTAGGGCTACCCACCTAACCCGCGACATTTATTTTACTTAACTCAATCATCTGCTTAACCAAAGCTGCTACTCTAGCGCGCTTTTCTCCCCTATCCCAGGGGTCCAGGGGAAGAGGGGCTTTTTTGTTTATCGCCGCAAAGGTGGCAACTTGGGTTAATCTAACCCAAGTTGCCGCCTACTTGCCCCCTTCCCCAGCCCTCCCCGTAAACGGGGAGGGAGTAGGCCGCAGACCTCCCCCCGTTTACGGGGGGATTGAGGGGGGACGATTGGATGCGATCCCGAATTTTGAATAGGTGGCAACTTGGGTTAATCTAATATCCTGACACGGCTTCGCCCATTACCCAAGGCCTGCACGCGGACCTGAACGCCAATGCGTTCGGTGAGTGCTGGGACATGGGAAATGATACCTACCTTGCGCCCTTGCGCTTGGAGGGCATCCAAGGCAGCGAGGGCGATATCTAGCGTATCCGGGTCCAGGCTACCGAATCCTTCGTCGATGAATAGTGATTCCACTTGAGCCGTCTGCGAGGATAACGAGGCCAAACCCAAGGCCAAGGCCAGGGACACTAGAAAAGTTTCCCCTCCCGACAAACTATGAACGCCGCGAATCTCATTCCCTAATTCCCGATCGATTACTTGTAATTCCAATTCAGCCCCCGGAACGCGGGCGAGGCGATAACGTCGGGCCAGATCCTCCAAATGACGATTGGCATGGGTAAGCAAAACCTCCAAGGTCAGACTTTGGGCGTAGGTTTTGAATTTGTTCCCATCCGCCGAACCGATTAATTCTCGAAGTATCTCCCAGCGTCGCCACTCCTGTTCTTTGGCCTCACAGGCGGTAAGTAGCTCGGCGCTCTGACTACGGCGTTGATCGTCGGACCGCAATCGCAATTGAACATTGGCAAGGTCTTCCTGCATCGTCGCTTCCTTTTGCCGGGCCTGCTCCAAGGCTGCGTCCACCTCGGTTACGGCGAGGGTTGGCGTATTCTGGGTGGCGAAGTCTTCTCGCTCGCGTCGTCGGTCGGCGAAGCGAGTACTCGCGGTCTCTACCCCACGCTCCAGGGCATCCAACGCCGCCCGCTCCTGTTCCAACCAATCGGTCCCCTGCTCTAGGTGTTTCCGTAGAGTGGACAGGTCTATGTGATGGGCAGCGAGCAAGAAGGTGAGTTCGGTTTGAGCGGTCTCATGCGCACGGTGCTGTCGCTCTCGGTCGTCAACACCGAGGGTGCGTTGGGTCTGGGCCGCGATCAGGGCCTCCTTGGCCTGACCCAGGGCCGTGGCTGCACGCTCCTCAGTAACTTGGGCCTGTCTCAGCTCGGTTTGGAGTCCCTTTTCCACGGCATCCGCCGGACGGCCATCCAACAATAACGCACGCTCTTGAGCCAAAACCGTCGCAGCGGCCTCGGCCTCGGTCGCTTTTTCGACGGACTGGCGTGCGGTCTCTTGGGTCAATCGAGCGGTAGTATCAGCCTGCGCCACCTCGGTTTGGCCACGAGCGATGGCCTGCGCCAGATCGGCAAGGGTCGCTTGATGGTCGCGATAGGCGCGAACATTCGCCTCACAACGAGTACGAAAGGCCGCCGAGTCGGCATCCAGGGCACTTTGCCAGCACTCGATGCCTGCCAAAGGAACGGCCAACGTCTCCCGTGCCGACGCTACCTCTTGAGTCTTGCGAGTGACCTCGACCACGGCGGCACTGCGGCGCTCGGTGACCGTGGCGGTCTTGTGTTCCAAATCCGCCAAGTTGCTACGGGCCGTTGTCTCGGCACGAATAGCCGTGTCCAGGGCGGTTCGAGCGCTAGTAATGGCGGTCTGTGCGGCGCGTGCGGCGGTCTCGGCGTGGGCAATGGCCGCAAGTTGGCGGCGTAACTCCTCCTCTCGAACACTCAGACGTTGTGGAAGGTCTGGAGCGAGGGGTCCCTCCTTTTCCCCCGTATCTTCTTGCCCCGCCGCCAACGGAAAAGGCGCCAACGCCCAAGCCCGCTCCGCCTCCGTGAATGCCATCGCCCGGGTATCCGCCTGCATCTGTTGTACGTTGGTCTGGTGCTGGGCCGCCTCGCGGGTGGTCTGGGCACGAGTCAACTCGGTGGTAAGTTTTTCCAGTGCTTGACGTAGCTCCGCCGCTCGTTGTCGTTGGTCTTTTACTAACTCATCGAAGGATGTCGAGAGATGAGTCCAGGGATGAGTCGAGGAGCCACACACCGGGCAGGGGGCGCCATCGCTGAGACGAGCCCTCAAGGCCGTCACATCCTTACCAGCGGCAAGCATCGCCCGTTCTAGGGCCGCCTCCGCCTCGCTATAGGCGGCACGCATCGGGACCAATTCGACCGTACAACGCTGTATCACCCCCTCAGCCGTTGCTGCCTCGGTTAGGGCCGTATCACGCGCCGCCAGAGCCTCATCCAACCCGTGACGCGTACGACGTATCGCCGCGACCTGGTCGGCACAGCGTCGCACCTGTTCACGCTCACTCTCCAGCAGCACGCGGCGACGCGCCAATTCCGCGCTATCGTGATGGGCTGCCGCTGCTTCACACGCCGTTAGATTGGCTTGTTCTCGTTCTAAGGCGGCGGCGCTGGCTCTTGCCGCTTGGCGGGCGGGATCCAATCGAGCAACAAGACCATTGATCTCCCGTTCCGCAGTAGTAACGGCCCGCTGGGCGTCTCGTTCCGCCTCCAGTAGGGTGCGAATGCGACGTAACTCGGCGTCCCAACGCGGCCATTGATCGGCTAGGTGGGCGTGATGGGCATGGGTAGTGAGCCAGTCGGCCGTCGCGGCGTGTTGCCGCTCGCGTTCAACCTGGATCTGGGCGGCAACCTGGTGGACCTTGGCAACCTCCTGAGCGACACGCTGCGTCGTTGTGGCCTCTGCGAACGCCACCTCGTGCCGGCGGCGGGCATCGATCAAACGAACATCAAGGGCACGCGCACGCAGTAGATCGGGGGTGATTTGGGAGATACGGGTAGCGACGGCGATCAACGCGGTGCGAACAGCATCCAGGTTTCCCTGAGCGGTCGCGACGGCTTGGGATGCCTGTTCTTCGGTAGCGAGGGCGCTAGCGAGCACACCTTCGGCATGGGTCAGGGCGGCGCGATAGCGATCAAGGTCCGCCAGGGGGATACGCAAGGCCTGAGCACGGGAGACCTCCTGCCAGGCGAGCTGTCGAGGGGCAGCAACGGATCGCTGTGCCGTAGCAGCGGTAAGCTCGGTCGCGGCCACGGTTTCGGCGTTGGTGAGGCGCTGGTGATGGGTGTGCCAATCGCGGGCACGTCGCGCCTCTTCCAAGGCAACCTGTGCGGTATGTAGCGCCGTGAGGCGGATTGCCTGTTCGGCCTCAAGCTGGGCGCGTACATCCGTCGCCAGAGGATTGAGGTCTTTGAGCCGATCCTTCAACCGGATTAGCTCTTCACTCTCCGATTTGGCTCGATTGTGGGCTGCAACGGAGATTCGGCCATAGAGTTCGGTGCCGGTGATCCGCTCCAAGAGGTCGGCGCGTTCCTTTTCGCGGGCCTTGAGGAAGGCGGCGAATTCGCCTTGAGCGAGGAGCACGGAGCGGCGGAATTGGTCGAAGTTCAGGCCAAGGCGGGTGGCAATGCCCCCCAGAACCTCACTCTTGGTTCGACCGATAGGGATATTGGTCGCCAAATCGTGGAGGGTCATCGATTGGCGTTGGTGCTTACCATCGGCACGCCCTCGGGCGCGCCGAACCTCCCAGCGGGCACGATAGTGGCCTCGGTCGGATCCGACAAAGTCCACCTCAGCCCAGCCCTCAACGGTGCCTTGACGCAATAGGTTGCGCACGTCGTTGGCAGGAAGGCGGGTATCAGTCGACCCCACCATCACCTCCGGGCCGCCTACCAGCCTTGGCACAGTATCAAACAAGGCCAAGCAGAGGGCATCTAGCAGAGTGCTTTTGCCCGCCCCAGTGGGTCCGGTAATGGCGTAGAGATTAACTCGAGCCAGGGAACCTTGCTCTAGCTCAATAGCAAAATCTCCGGCCAGACTCGCCAGATTTCTTCCCCGAATGGCAAGAATTCTCAATGGGTTACTCCCGTAAAAGGCGGATTCAATCTCGAAGTGCAACGGATGAGTTAGCGTGGGATCAAACTACTACCCCCTTACAGCCCGGATTTCAATTCGATTGAACAAGCATTTTTCAGGCTGAAAGCGTTGTTCCGTAAGCAGCTGAACGGACACGCGAGGCCCTTTGGAATACCGTTGGCGAAATACTGAATGAATTTCCCCCGACGGAATGCGAGAACTACCTGCGGAAGCTGGCTATGCCGTACGGGTAAAATGAGAATGCTCTAGTTGTTGGAATCCGTTATATCCAATGCTCGTCAACGTAGCTGTTTGTGAATGCGTCTAATCAAGGCATCGTCGGGAACTTCGGTAATAGCAAAACCGTGCCTCTCCACCATCCGCAGCATGTCGTCGTTATTTGCAATTACGTTGCCCTCCATCACCTCCAAGCCGTAGTCACGGGCGCGGCTCATGAGTCGTTCGAGGAGATGGTGGCCAATGCCACGTCTTTGCCAATCGTCTGCCACAACAATGGCCATCTCACAAGTCTTACCGTCCGGGTTTGTGGTATAGCGGGTGACGCCGATCTCGATCTCCTGGCCATTCTGTTGCACCGTAGCGATCAAAGCCATCTCGCGGTCGTAGTCGATCTGGGTAAAGCGCGCCAACATAGCAGGCGTAAGGTCCTCCAGGGATTGCATGAAGCGGAAGTATTTCGACCGCACGGACAGGTTGTGGACGAAGGTGTATCCGATCTTGGCGTCCTCCGGGCTAATGGGGCGAATGGTCACGTCGGTGCCGTCGGGAAGCTGCCAATGGCTAACCAGATAGTGCGGGTAGGGGTGGATGGCCATGTGGTCGTAGGGCCGCATAGTGCCCGAGTGATAACCAACGACAATCCGCGCGTCTACCGCGATGGCCCCAGTCTCATCCACGATCAATGGGTTGATATCGAGTTCCTTGACCAAGGGAAGCTCGCAGGCGATCTCCGAGACACGCAACAGAACCTTCTCCAGGGATTCCATGTGTACCGGCGGTATTTGGCGGAACTTACCCAGAGTTTTAGCGATACGGGTGCGCCCAATCACCTCGCGGGCAAGGTCTTTATTGAGGGGCGGCAAGGTCACGGCGCGGTCTGCCAAGGCCTCTACCGCAGTACCGCCAGCACCGAAGGTGACCACCGGGCCGAACAGATCATCACGGGTGATCCCCACCAGAATCTCGCGCCCGTTGGGGCGGCGCAGCATAGGTTCTACCGTCAATCCTTCGATGCGAGCGTCGGGGCGGTTGCGTTTGACCGTCTCGATCAGATCCAGATAGGCGCTCCGTACCGCTTGGGCGCTTGACAGGCCGAGCCGCACACCACCAACGTCGCTCTTATGGGTAATGTCTGGGGAGTTAACCTTTAGAGCCACTGGCATACCGATAATCTCGGCCTGGACGAGAGCTTCGGTCGGGGTATGCACCACCACCGCCTGGGCGGTACGGATGTGAAAGGCCCCCAGTACGGCCTTAGATTCAGACTCGGAGAGGATCGTGCGCCCCTCGGACAGTGCGCCCTCGATGATCATTCGTGCCCCCTCGGCGTCCGGCGGGTCACCACGCGAAATGGCGCCTGGGGTCTGTAGGAGCATGTTCTGGTTGCGATAGTGAGCAACCAGGAAGGCGAAGGCCTCGACCACTGTTTCCGGGGTGTGGTAGGTAGGAACTCCTGCGTTGCGCAAGACCTCGCGTCCGGGTTCCACCTGTACATGCCCCATCCAACAGGCAAACACCGGCTTCTTTTGGGCCATGGCAATGCGCGCCACCTCTTCGGCCACTCCGGTGGGGTCGGTCATCGCTTGTGGGGTGAGAATCACCATCACCCCATCGACCCCATCATCCTTGAGGCAGATCTCCAGGGCATGGGCGTAACGATCCGGCGTGGCGTCACCGATGATATCCAGCGGGTTGCTGTGGGACCATGTGGTCGGCAGGAATTGATTGAGCGCAGCCAGAACATCAGTGGAGAGTTCGGCGAGTGGAATATTGAGGTCGGCGGCCCGATCGGTGGCCATCACACCTGGACCGCCACCGTTGGTGATGATGGCGAGTCGTTCGCCTTGTAGCCGGAATCCAGCGGTGAGCGCGGTAGCAGCGGAGAAAAGATTGGTGATCCGCGTTCCACGCACCACACCGGCACGACTGAGCGCGGTATCAAAGACATCATCGGCCCCCACCAATGCCCCAGTGTGCGACATCACTGCCTTGGACCCAGTGGCGTGTCGCCCCACCTTGATCGCAATCACTGGCTTAACACGCGCCGCAGCACGCAATCCACTCATAAAGCTGCGTGCGTTATGCACCCCCTCGATGTAGAGCAGAATACTAGAGGTTTTTGGGTCATTGACTAGGTAGTCGAGGATCTCTCCAAAATCGGCGTCAGCGGAGATCCCCATTGAAACCACTGTGGAAAAGCCAATGTCCTGGGCGGCGGCCCAGTCAAGAATGGCCGTACAGATCGCCCCAGACTGAGAGACCAAGGCAAGCTGCCCAGATCGGGCTGATCCTTTGTTGAAGGTGGCATTAAGACCCACGCTGGGACGCATCACCCCCAAGCAGTTAGGGCCGATGAAGCGCAAATTGTAGCGGCGGGCGTTTTCCATCAACATACGTTCGAGTCGCACGCCCTGGGGACCGGCCTCACGAAAACCGGCAGAGAGGATGATAGCGTTCTTAATGCCATGCACGCCGCACTGCTCAATGATCCCCGGTACGCCGGCTGCAGGAGTTGCGATCACCGCTAGATCAACGGGCTCGTCCAAGGCATCCAAGTTGGGGAACGCTGGTTGCCCCTGGATCTGGCTGTGCTTGGAGTTGATCGCGTAGACCTTGCCCTGAAAGCTCTCAAGCATGTTCTGAAAAACCAACATGCCAACCGCCCCAGGACGCTCGCTGGCACCAAAGACAACAACGGATTTGGGCTCGAAAAACCCGCTAAGGAAGTGTTGAGTCATACTGCTGCGCCTCGTGATGGAAAGAGTGAATGGTGATTTCTAGGAAAGGGACGAAAGCAATCAACCTGCGTCACATATTCACATTGAGAATGCATATTATATTCCTGTTATATGAAATACTCTTTGTGCGCAAAATTAAAAGGAGAGCAATGATATCAACAAGAGCCTATTGACTTCGTGGCGCTTTAGAATTGAATCTGTACACGATAAGGCCGTACCAAGGACACAACCGCATTTATTCCGCAGCCCCTTGACGCAGCAAAGATTCGTCTGACACAGAAACTAGCGCACCTCGCTCACTTACTCAACCAACTGTTAATTCAAGAGTTGCACTTCGAGTTTGAATCCACACGTCAAACTCAGGTTGACTACTTCACATTCCACAGACAAAAAAGCGGCAGACCTTCATAGCCTGCCGCCTTTGTCGTTAGTTAACCTGAGTTCGACGTAAGAAACGCACTAACTCGCTGTATTTATTATCCTTATAACAATCCACACAAAGACGGTCAACTACCTGTGACGCTTGATTCCACGTTATGAGGTGGTGTAGGTCAAATCAATAGTTGACTGTCTTGTTAGAGTCTAACTAAGCCTAGCTGATACAGCAGGCTACATTATCCCTTACGTCGAACTCAGGTTAGTTACAACACCATCAACAAGTACTTGCCGTAAATGTTGCCCTGAACGAACCATAGACTCCGTTTGGTGGGTCCTGAACAATATTAAAATTCATGTACTGTCCGGTAATCATCGTTTTGGTAAGCATATGACCAAACGCACTAAATGCTACACCTTGGATGACTTCGCCGATTGTTCCTGAAAAGTTTATATCTTTACCGTCTTGTGCCCAACTGCCGTGCCCTGGTAATGTCGGACCAGTGGCCCATGTGTGATCTTGCTGTAAGCAGATACTCTTTGTTGCCACCATACCAAACCCTGGCCCTTGATAAAAATAGAATGTCCAGGCGCCTAGTCTTGGCGTTAGATCGGGCGTAACGGCATTGACCACATCAATCAACCCAAACATTGCCACAATGCCTAATAATATTCTCTTCATTTTGCCCTCCAAGTTGTTTTACCGTTTAGGCGGAGGTTAAAGGAATAATTAACTCAAGTTGCCACCTATTCAAAACTCGGGATCGCATCCAGTCGTCCCCCCTCAATCCCCCCGTAAACGGGGGGAGGTCTGCGACCTACTTCCTCCCCGTTTACGGGGAGGGCTGGGGAGGGGGCAAGTAGGTGGCAACTTGGGTTAATTAACTGCCATAAATTCCCATCTATATCCATAATGCCCCCATTGGACGATTATGATAGCTGGCGGTTAAAGATTAATTTCTTGAAACCTATATAACCCAAGTTGCTACCTACATTGAGTAATTCTTTGATCACCCTCCCCTCCCCTCCCCCTCTCCCTGGTCTGTACACTCCCGGTGGAAGGGGGGAGAAAACAACGCCAGCCATTGAGATTGGCCACTAGAGCTAAATATCCTCACTCCCCCTCCCAACGGGAGGGTTGGGGAGAAGGCGATCAAAAAAACTACTTGTCTGAAAAGAATTATGGCTTGAGACCGTAGGTGGCAACTTGGGTTATATATTCTTATCGTGCAAGGGGTGTGTATGTATCTCCGTAAGTTCATCGGCCAAACGCTGACCTACGGAAAAGTCTAGGGTTCCCTCATAGAGGGCACGTCCGGTAATTGCCCCGAGGATGCCCTCACCAGCAACGGCACACAACGCTCGAATATCATCCAGATTGGTAATCCCACCGGAGGCAATAATCGGAACAGTTAGTGCCCGCGCCAAAGCCAGCGTAGAATCTACATTAACTCCCGTCATCATTCCATCACGACCGATGTCGGTATAAATAATACCACTTACTCCCATTTGTTCAAAATTGCGAGCCATGTCAATGATATCGTGCGAGGATATCTTGGACCAACCCTCAATGGCTACTTTCCCACCCCGCGCATCTAGTCCCACCAAAATGTGGCCCGGAAACGCCTTGCAGGACTGCTCCACGAATTCAGGATTGGTCACCGCTTTGGTGCCAAGAATGACATAGCTGACCCCCATTGCCAAATATTCGGCGATGGTATCCATATCACGAATCCCACCCCCTACCTGGATGGGCAACTCCGGATATGCCTGGCTAATTGCCTCGATGACCTTACCATTCACTGGTCGACCGGCAAAAGCCCCGTCAAGATCGACGAGATGCAATCGCCGCGCCCCCGCCTCTACCCAACGGCGCGCTACTGCGCGTGGGTTGTCAGAGAAAATGGTCTCGTCGTCCATTCGACCCTGTCGTAGTCGTACACATTTTCCATTTTTGAGGTCAATCGCAGGAATCAGCAACATTACACTCTCCTCGTTTCAGAAATATTTCTGATATTTTTAACCCAAGTTGCCGCCACCTACTTGCCCCCTTCCCAGCCCTCCCCGTAAACGGGGAGGGAGTAGGCCGCAG
>CAUYTY010000195.1 GCA_963575655.1 Gammaproteobacteria bacterium
GGAGTTAAGCATAACAACGGAATAATTCTCCCCCTCTCCTGTTAAGGAGAGGGGGGCGGGGGGTGAGGTTTCCGATAATGTCTACTGTCTAAGTCTGTTGATTTTGGTGGGCAACGCGGTATCTATATTTTATATGACCACCATACAGCAATTTATGTTGGTCGATCCGTAGATCGTCCTCTGGGACGCCGTATTTTTGAACATACGATAGATCGTCTCGCTAGTCGTTGGAATAGATTTTCATGGTTTGGATTATTGGATGTAACCAACGAAGGTAATTCGGTAGAAGTTTCCCTAAAAGTTTCAATGCGATCTCTCACTGCAATGCTTGAAGCCTTACTTATTGAGACCCTTGAGCCCCCCCAAAATCGGAAACGGGGAGATGACTTTTCGGTTATAGAGTACATTCAAGACATAGATCCAGAGCTGAAGGAGAGAGAGCTACAGAATACCCTTCGAGGAGTAGAACAGAAGTTGAGAGGGCAAGGTTGATCCCGTATAAACTGAAGATTTTGTTAAGGAATGTTGGACTTACCACCACAAATCGTGGCGTTATCAAACCCAAAGAATACGACTTATGCAAGATGTAGCGTAATTAAATTAGGTATAACCTAAGTTGCCACCTAGCGCGCTTTTCTCCCCTCTCTCGGAGGGATAGGGGCTTTTTCGGTTCTCACCGCATAGGTGGCAACTTGGGTTAAGTATAGATTTTGACCGAAAACAAGCCGTGGCGCATATTGCGGATTCAAACTCGAAGTGCAACTCTTGAATTAACAGTTAGTTGAGTGAGCGAGGTACTCTAATTTCTGTATCAGACGAATCCTCGCAGCGTCAAGGGACCGTGGAATAAATGCGGTTGTGTCCTTGGTACGGCCTTATCGTGCCAAGGACACAATCGCGTTTATGCCGCGAAAGCCCTTGATGCAACCATAAAAAATAAGCTTGTGGCAGGGGTGCCGGGAATTTTTTCCCCCGGCACCCTTGCCACCCGGCGAGGGTGGGTTTGACTTTTCTTATCAATGGTTCAAGACTTTTTCCTTGCCCGTGAGAAAATGGATCATTTGATCTAGCGGGCTACCACTTTTCTAACAATGCATTCCATCGGAGGAACAAAATGAATTACACGCATCTCACTCGTGATGAAAGATGCCAAATTTCGATTCTCAAAAAAGCCGGTAACACCCTTGGGGGCATCGCCGACTTACTAGGCCGAAACAAGTCGACCATTAGCCGCGAACTGGCACGCAATGGTACTGACCTCGGCTATCAACCCGTTACAGCACAAGCACTTGCGGTGGAGCGTGGGGCTGCTTGTGCCAATGGACCTCGGATTTCCACGGATACCTGGACATTCGGGTGGTGCCTTACGTTGACCTAACCTACGCTACGACAAGAACATTCTATAATTCTGTCAGTTACAAAAAGTAATGCTGTTGTTTTACGAGCGTAGTGCGTATTTTTATTCTCAATTACTTGAGGTTAAAGTGATGGCTGCACACCCAATTGAGGTATTTTGTTGTCGCAACGTAGATTAGACCTTATCGGAAACCTCCTCATCACCCACCACAGTCAATATAAATCATGAGGTTGCGTTGTCCGGCAGAGCTAGGTAGGGGGTTTCCGATAAGGTCTATTATCGGAAACCCAAAACCTCACCCCCCGCCCCCCTCTCCTTAACAGGAGAGGGGGAGATTTTTTGCCTGTTCCGTCCAGGAGTTAAGCATAACAACGGAATAATTCTCCCCCTCTCCTGTTAAGGAGAGGGGGCTGGGGGGTGAGGTTTCCGATAATGTCTATTGTTGTATATGACCGCATGGAACGGAATCACCACAATTAGGATGTGCCGTGTTTCGAGACACGCGACGCAGGAGCGTCGCGGGATGCATTCCCACGCGGAGCGTGGGAATGATGTAAAAACCGTCCCCTTTCCTCCCCGCCCTCAAGGGCGGGGTTTCTCGGGGACACTGATGAACGATCCAGACACCATCTAATACCCGTTGGATGCCTGCTTTATTTTTCGCATACATATTCGTCCTACGTCGATAAGCGGAACAACGACTCCTTATGGATGCATTAAACGCATCAGCGTGGTTGGCGTGGATTTCCTTATTGGTAATGTTTTGGAGGGTTTGAGGATGTTCCGCGTGGGGTGTTTCGTATTTAGAACGTTTCCGGCCTCGCTTACGATTTTGTCTTCCCTTATTTTTAATTCTTATTTTAATTCCTTCGCGAAGTACTTTGGGTGGTCGTCCACGACGTCCGGAACGAAATACCTCGTGACAGATTTCGAATAATAAACTTCCATAACGGCGTTCACCGTCCGTAATTAATGTAACGTTGCCTGTCTGCTCGATCACGTTTCTAACCATCTGTACAGCATAGAAAAATAATGTACGATCTTTTTTCCGTACCCCAGTACCCAAATAAAACGACTGGCACGTTCCATCAACATAATCGTCCATCCTTCGCACTCTTCCACTGGTACATTCTTATTTGCTTTTGTGTATAGCTCATCTCCCTCAATCACTTGAGAAATAAACGTGTGTACCAATACATAGATCATTAAGGTTTCCTTTAGATCTGAGAATTTTATTTCCTATTTCAATAACGTGTTTCTTGCTATTTCAAAAACTCGACACGCCGCATTAAAGCCAATTCACTCGCTTCGTGCCTGGAGTACTTTTGCGATCAAACTTATGGGGTTTCTATATTTTCCATAAATGTCCCTTTTGTCTCTGAAAAGATATTATGGCAGTTTTTACGTTCATAAAGACTCCTTCTTCCATTGTTGGCTGTATTATAAGTTCTAGAGACGATACAGTCTTCCGAATTGCAACGAGGGTAATGAATTTTAGATGAAATTATTATTCTCTTTTAAACTAGTGCAAATGGAATGATTTATATATTGAGGATATAATATAACATTTTCAGCAGGTTATAGCAAGAATCAAAATAGACCAGTGCCAAATGGAGTTTTGTGTTCAAAAAGATAAGAATCATACTTTAGAAGAGGAGGAGTATGGAGATAATTGAGATCATGTCGCTGTTGATTCTGAAACTCGATTGGTATTGTCTGTAGTGCCAGGGAAGCGTACGGCGGGAAACTGTCTCCAAGTGGTTGAAGACAGTTAGGAAACGTACTAATGGAAGGACTGATTTGTTACTTACGTCCGATGAGCATACTCCTTACCAAACAGCGATTGAGAAAGTTTACACAACCGAAGTAGTACAGCCTAAACGACCAGGACCAGGTCGTCCTTCAAATCCAAAGCGAGTCATGCCAAGTGACTTGTGCGTCGCCGTTCGTAAAATTCGTGAGAAGGGGCGAGTTGTGGATGTGAAACGAACTGTGGTCTTCGGTACTCTGGGTTATTGATCTTGTGGTTGGTACGCTCAACAGTCCGCTCCTTTATCAATGCTTCATTCATCTTTTCAGGATGATCGTGGAAAATGGAAAGATCGAGCACCAGCCGTGGCCGCTGGTTTTGCCAATCATATCAGGACAGTTCATGAGTGAATTTCCTTTCCGGCTCTGCCAGTTAGGTCAACGTAAGGCACCACCAGATGATGACACCAATCAAAATTGCAAATTGTTCTATTGGTCCAGGATATCCGGTCTACTTGGTTGCCGAATTGTCCGCTAACCACAATGGTTGCCTCGAACGTGCCTTGGAGCTGATTCGCGCCGCACGGGCCGCAGGAGCGGATGCGGTGAAGCTGCAAACCTATACCGCCGATACTCTCACTCTGGATAGCAGCGGAGACCTATTTACCATTCGCGGTGGGACCCCGTGGGATGGTCGTACCCTACATGCCCTCTATCGGGAGGCTGCGACCCCTTGGGAATGGTACCCACACTTAGCAGCCGAGGCTGCCGCACAGGGACTGTCGTTGTTTTCCTCGCCATTTGACGCCACTGCGGTGGATTTCCTGGAGACTCAAGGCGCCCCTGCCTATAAGGTGGCGTCCTTTGAATTGGTGGATTTGCCGCTGATCCGGCGCATTGCTGCTACCGGTAAACCGATGATTCTCTCTACCGGTATGGCCACCTTTGAAGAGATCGAAGAAGCGGTAATTACTGCGCGCACTGCTGGGGCGCGCGACCTCATTTTGCTGAAATGCACCAGTGCCTATCCCGCTCCACCCGCAGAGATGCACCTGCGTACCCTCCCCCACCTTGCCGCCACTTTTGGCGTACCGGTGGGACTCTCCGACCATACCCTGGGTATCACCATACCCATCGCCGCCGTGGCCCTGGGGGCCTGCCTGATCGAAAAACATCTCACGCTGTCTCGTGCTGAGGGTGGAGTAGACGCAGCTTTCTCCCTCGAACCCGGAGAATTTCGAGCCATGGCGGAGGCAGTACGCACTGCGGAGCAGGCCTTAGGTGAGGTGCAATATACCCTGACCGCTGCCGAGGAACGCAACCGAGTTTTTCGTAGATCGTTGTTTGTGGTGCGTGAATTACGTTGCGGTGAACCTTTTACCCTGGACAATGTGCGTTCCATTCGTCCTGGTTACGGTCTACATACCCGCTACCTGAACAAGATCCTGAACTGCCCAGCCACCCGGGACATCCCGCGTGGCACCCCGTTGGACTGGTCTTTGGTCGGTAATCGCGATTTGTTTAGACCTATTGCCCGCGTCGTAGGGGTAATCCAGGCCCGCTTGGGGTCTACCCGCCTGCCGCGCAAGGTCCTTGCTGACCTTCAGGGACAACCCATGATCGGACGTATCCTAGAACGGGTTGCCTTGGCCAAGCGCGTACATGCCACGGTCATTGCTACGACCACCGACCCCTCCGACGATGCGCTGGTCGAGTATGCCCAACACGCCGGGGTAGGTTGTCACCGTGGCCCCGTCGATGACCTCGCTACGCGCCTTTACGGCGCCGCCCAGGCCTTTGAAGCTGATGTGATCGTGCGGGTGTGGGGCGATTGTCCCTGTGTCGATCCCGCAATTATCGATGAGGCCCTAGAACACCTTTTAACCGAGGATTTGGATTACATCAGCAATTCCATTGCCGCAGGTCGCACTTATCCCTATGGTCTGGACTTTGAGATCTATCGAACCACGCTACTGGAACGTCTATGTGCAACCACGATCGATCCTTTCTACCGAGAGTTTCCTTTCGAGTGGGTAATGGCACACCGTGCCAAATTACGCATGGGGATCTTGCGTCTGGCAGAGGATTGGTCCCATATTCACCTTACCGTGGACTATCACGAGGATCTTGCGCTGGTGCGCGAGGTCTATCAGGCCCTATACCAATCTGGTAGTGCCTTTGGATGGCGTCAGGCCGTAGATTGGTTGGTACAACAACCGGAATTGACCCGTGACGTAGCCAACCTGACGCGCAATCCCGAGTACCATCAAAAATCTGCCGAACACCAGCATCGGCAAGATGCAACATAATCATTAGCGATTATTGAAAACCCCTGGCGTTAATTAACCCAAGTTGCTACCTACAAGGGCGGTTTAACCATCCTACGGATAATTGAGTCATCCATGGTGAAACAAGTCTATCTTATTAGGATAATGCCATGAGTGACTGCTCAGGAGGCCGCAGGTCGCAGTGTGGGTCTGCGAGCCGGATGGATTATCTCAATCAAGGCGAGGTTGAGGGACGTTACCCTGAAAAGTCTGGACGAGGGCAAGAAAAGGATTAGCGCCCTGCTTGCGCAGGGTATCGAGATAAGAACGGATGGTGCAGAAGGACTGAGCACCCGCAAAAGTGCGAAAGCAGCCTGAAACCTTCTGCTTCACCTTGGGCATGCGCACGGCCTGCTCGGCGAGGTTGTTGGTAAACTTCGCCGTCAACTCCACAACGCGCGCATACAACGACCGGAGCAGATCGTCTTTCTCCGCAGCATTGAGTTGGTCAAGATCGGGCATTGGTTCCATGTCCGCCTTTATCTCATCATTCAGCCGTTGTTAACACCCGGAAAAACACGAGATGTTTCAAAGCGCAGGAGAGAAGGGCGAGCCTCATTCAGATCCAGAGGATCATCCGCGTGTCCGTGCTAATAAGAAACCCGGCATAGGAACGCTGGCAACGGATCGTCCACCAATTCAGGGGGTTGTTGGTAGGGGGAGCGGACAAATCCGGTTAACTGTTTGCGAAAACACTCAGCAAAAAACGATTCAACCAGAAGTGGGTATAAAAACAAAAACCAGAACAACTTTTTATACCGATGAATCGTCAGCGTACAATAAAGTTAGGAAATCAGGAAGAAAACATGGAGCAGAATGTGCCATTCTCGTCATGAATATGTCTGTGATGATGATGGTGATGGCATAAGGGAAGTGCATTGCAATACCATGGAGGGGTATCTGGACTGGATTACGTAATCTTTTGCGCCCGTTCCGTGGTATCCATAAATATTATCTTCCTTGCTACGTTGCTATGTTTGAATGGGCACATAATCTCAAGCATATAACTGGTGAATTCCTGAGAATATTAGACCTTATCGGAAACCTCCTCATCACCCACCACAGTCAATATAAATCATGAGGTTGCGTTGTCCGGCAGAGCTAGGTAGGGGGTTTCCGATAAGGTCTATTGATGATACCTGCTTTCATCTCGTTGCAAACATGAGCGTCAGCTTTTGGTTTCCGAGTTTTCGGAAGGGAATCCAGGATATTCACGTATATTGCGTACTTAATTAGCCGCCTTCGTGGCGAAGTCGGCAGGCAGGAACTCCCCTTGTAGCTCGTTCTCGTGGCATACTCCCCGGTCGAGGGGGCGTTGTCCTAGTGAAATACGGATTGTCGCCGCCTATCTCTTTGAAAAAGAGTAGAAATTGACGTAACTCTGGGCCGCATCAAGTCGCTCAGTTGGGATGTGTAACGTCACCAACTTTTCGTTGGTCCCATGGGTGCGCCGGTTAGCTTATCGTTATGTATTGAGGAACGATATTTGCCTCAGAATGTCGTTCTAGCCCCCGTCCTGTTAGGAAGCTCTTCATGCAAGACCCTCTAGCATCTCCCCCCCCGGCCTCGCCTCCCGAAACACCGCGCCGTCCCCGTGGAATTTATTTGATCCCTAATCTTTTCACGACGGCTGCCTTATTTTTTGGTTTCTTCGCTATCGTTAGCGCGATGCGCGGACGTTTTGAGTCGGCAGCGATAGGTATTTTCGTGGCCATGGTTTGTGACAGTTTGGACGGGCGGGTAGCGCGTTTGACTCACACTCAGACCGCCTTTGGCGCCGAATACGACAGCCTCTCGGATATGGTTTCCTTTGGCCTGGCACCTGCCCTAGTCATCTACGAATGGTCGTTGCAAGGTATGGGTAAACTCGGCTGGCTTGCCTCATTTATCTACGCTGCGGCAACAGCCCTACGTTTGGCAAGGTTCAATACCCAGTTGGGTGTCGCGGACAAGCGTTATTTCCAAGGTCTACCCAGTCCTTCGGCGGCGGCGATCGTCGCCGGGTTAGTGTGGGTAGGGGTGGACTACGGAATGCTAGGAGCCGAATTACAGGTGCCAGCGGCCATTTTGACGGTAATTGCCGGCCTGCTGATGGTGAGCAATGTCCGTTACAACAGTTTCAAAGAACCGAATTTCCGTGGTAAGGTTCCTTTTGTGGCGCTACTGTTGGTGGTGCTCACCTTTGTTGCTATCGCTATTCATCCGCCGCAGATGCTCTTCGCGGGATTCCTGCTCTACGCGATCTCCGGTCCGGTATTGACCCTGATCTATTTACGTCGCCGTCGAATTACCCGTCGCCAGGGTCAGCCATTAGCTGATTCCAATAACGACCCCTCCTTGTAGGCGTTGAATTGGCTTTCGATGAAAGATAATATACAAAAGATGTTTCATAGTGGTATGTTAGTACTGTTTTCTTTCTGTTATCACGGGATAACTTAACCATGACTGACCGGCTCATTATCTTCGATACTACGTTGCGTGATGGCGAACAGAGCCCGGGGGCCTCTATGACTCGGGAGGAGAAAGTACGAATTGCCAAAGCCCTGGAGCGGCTGCGCGTGGATATAATTGAGGCGGGGTTTCCTGCGGCGAGCCCTGGTGATTTTGCTGCGGTTAAATCAGTGGCCCAGTCCGTTTCCGATTGTACCGTGTGTGGTCTTGCTCGGGCCTTAGAGAGTGATATTGACCGTGCCGGAGAGGCTTTACGTGGCGCCAAAGCTCCGCGAATTCACACATTCATCGCTACTTCGCCCATCCACATGGAGCGTAAATTGCGCATGAGCCCGGCCCAAGTGATAGAGCAGGCCGTTAAAGCAGTTCGCCATGCACGGAATTATACCAATGATGTGGAATTCTCACCGGAGGATGCTGGCCGATCTGAATTCGATTTTCTCTGCCGAGTGTTGGAGGCAGTAATCGCCGCGGGGGCACGCACGGTCAACATCCCAGACACTGTGGGTTACAATCTTCCGAATCAATTTGGCGATCTAATTCTCCGTTTACGGGAGCGAGTACCCAATGCAGATCAGGCGGTGTTTTCCGTCCATTGTCATAACGACCTTGGACTTGCCGTGGCCAATAGCCTGGCAGCCGTCCAAAATGGTGCGCGCCAAGTGGAATGTACCATCAATGGTTTGGGTGAACGTGCGGGTAATGCTGCCCTCGAAGAGGTAGCGATGGCCGTGCGCACTCGACGCGACCTCTTTAGTTGCGATATCTCTTTGGATACGACCCAGATCGTTTCATGCTCAAGATTGG
Organism: Gammaproteobacteria bacterium; assembly: GCA_963575655.1. Classification (NCBI taxonomy): domain Bacteria; kingdom Pseudomonadati; phylum Pseudomonadota; class Gammaproteobacteria; species Gammaproteobacteria bacterium. The sequence continues at coordinate 8,692 of CAUYTY010000195.1, forward strand.
TTTCCAGCATCACCGGTTTTCCTGTACAGCCCAATAAGGCTATTGTTGGCGCCAATGCCTTTGCCCATGAGTCGGGTATCCACCAGGATGGTGTGCTCAAGAACCGGGAGACTTATGAAATCATGCGTGCTGAGGATGTGGGCTGGAAAGCGAATCGAATGGTAATTGGCAAGCATTCTGGCCGTAATGCCTTCCGCACCCGCATGGAAGAGTTAGGGATTACCTTCGGGTCGGAGGAGGAAATCAGTCGGGTCTTTGGATTATTTAAAGACCTGGCTGATAAGAAACACGAGATCTACGATGAGGATCTCCAGTCGTTGGTCACCGTAGAGGGATTGAAAAGGGAGAACGAGCAAGTACACCTTGTTACGCTCAAAGTCTGCTCCGAAACCGGAGAAATACCTGACGCAACCGTAACGCTCACCATAAATGGCATTGAGCAACGTGGGCAGGCGACGGGTAGTGGCCCAGTAGATGCCAGTTTTAAAGCTATCGATGGGATCATCGAAATGAGCGCCGAGTTACTGCTCTACTCCGTGAACGCGATTACCAGCGGTACCGATGCTCAAGGGGAAGTGACCGTACGCCTCGAGAAAGGTGGACGTGTTGTCAATGGTCAAGGTGCCGATACCGATATCGTCATTGCTTCCGCAAAGGCTTATATCAACGCCATCAATAAACTGTTGATACCTGTTCAACGCGAGCATCCTCAGGTAGGTAACGTCTAAGATAACTAACTTAAGTTATTACCTACGGCTCAACTCTATCGTCATTCCGGCATTCCCTGTCGGAATGACGATGTAATAAGTGTATCTTCGATACCATACCTATCAAAATGATGATGATCAAAGCTAATCTATCGATAGGTAATAACTTGGGTTGGCCAGTACAACGAATAGAAATTAACAAGCTCAAAGGCTAGATGATTTCTCTTCCGACGTTAAAAGGGATGATCCTTTAGCCTTTGGTTGGTTAACTTCGCTGGTTTACTATTATTCCTCCTGAATTCTGGTCTATTCCCGTGAGTATTAGTAACTCATCTTTTCCTCCTACTTCTGGCGTTGTCCGGCGTCGAAATTATTTGGCGGTGATGGGTATCGCGGTATGGGAGCAGCGCAGGGGTTGGGCGGTATTGCCACAGGAATTTCCCCCCTCAATCTCCTGTCCCGTGGTCGAGGCAGAGAATCGTCTTTCCGTTATGGAGAATAATGAGGGCGAAGGCGAGGAAATTAAAAAAACGGTTGAGGCCGATCCGTTTGTGTATGGGGTAGCGTCTGCTGGTGAAATAGGAGACTCTCGGCTTTCAATTTCTACTGTACCCGTCGTTTCTTCTGTTGAGATCCCGACCACGGATTGGGATAGATTGGAACGAACAGTAAAAGAGTGTACAGCCTGTCCGTTACACCGCACGCGAACTCAAAGTGTTTTTGGCGTAGGCAATCGTGCAGCCAAATGGTTTATCGTCGGCGAGGCCCCTGGCGAGGATGAAGATCGTCAGGGCGAGCCCTTTGTCGGTCGTGCCGGGCAACTCTTAGACCTAATGCTCAAGGGGATTGGCCTACAGCGTGAAGAGGTTTATATCGCTAACGTTCTTAAATCACGACCACCGGGCAATCGTACCCCTCTCCCCGAGGAGATTGCCACTTGCGGGGCGTATCTGGAACGTCAAATTGAGTTGGTTAGACCCCAAATTATTTTGGCAACCGGTGCTGTCGCGGCACAAAAATTATTGGCATCGACCACCGCGATTGGATTATTGCGTGGCCGAATTTATCGCTATGGAACTCATCGCATCCCGTTAGTAGTAACCTATCATCCTTCCTATCTGCTCCGTAGCCCCCATGAAAAACGCAAGGCTTGGGACGATTTGCGTCTTGCTTGGCGGGTCTTTCACCGTGCCCCCCCCGATGGTCAAGACCTTTGAGACTTTTGAAGAAGCTATGGCGTGGCGAGAACCGGCACCGATTCCGTCGCGCCGGGCATGCCTAACCCCCTCCCGATTGCGGCCCATGCGTAGTGCAGACCTTGAAGCAATCATGAAGATTGAAAAGCAAGCCTATGAGTTTCCCTGGACCTTGGGTATGTTCGAGGATTGTTTGCGGGTAGGCTATTGCTGCTGGGTCTGTGAAGGACATCAAATGCTATATGGCTACGGCATTATGTCAGTGGGGGCGGGAGAGTGTCACCTATTTAATCTGTGCGTTGCCCCAGACTTCCAAGGACAGGGGCTAGGACGGCACATTATGACCCATCTTTTGCATCTTGCTCGACGCCACCATGCCGACACCGCCTTTCTGGAGGTACGCTCCTCAAATCAGGCGGCGCTTGGTCTTTACCTAAGCATGGGTTTCAATGAGATCGGCCTACGCCGCGCCTATTATCCCGCTCAACGGGGACGAGAGGATGCCCTGATGTTGGCACGGAGTTTGTAGTCATCACCAGTGCTAACGAAGAAAGGTGTACGTTATTATAAGTAATCGACCACTTTTCCATCCATGAGCCGTAACCGCTGGCTCAGAACCCTTCCTAATTTGAAGAGCAGTTTGACGCCGATGAGAGGTTTTTCGTGAAGCATTCGATCGAGGCTTCCCTTGGTAAGCGTGAGGAGGAGGGCGTCGCTTGCTGCGATAACAGCCGCCGATCGTGGTTCTCCATCAAAAATAGACATCTCTCCGAAAGACTTTCCCTCATTGAGCGTGGCGATAACCTTGGGATTGTTCTTGGTGTTTTCCTTCACAACCTGAACCTTTCCTTCAACGATAATGCACATGAAGGATTCACTCCCGCCTTCCTTAAGAATGACCTCCCCCTTGAGAGCCTGGAGCACTTTCATGTAGCTGGAAAGGGTTTGAACCTCTGAGTGAGACATACCATTTGCCCAGGGCGTTTGAGTCAGAAAATCAATCCTTTTATCTATAGATACCACGGAAGATATTATGGTCATCATTCTATATTTCTTTACAGAAGACTCATCTGAGCGGTTGCTAGAAAACCAGAACCCCCTCTCTTGCTTGAAGAGAAGGGGCGAGAGGTTTTAGCATTCCCGATAATGCATATCAATAACGGCGCGGGTTATCTGGATAGCGGTCCTCGCTATTTGGAACGCCATCACCATCACGATCCCAATCTCTACGGTCAGCTACTCCATCACGATCGCGGTCACGGCCATAAGCACGGACATTTCGATCAGGAGTATTTGGATGCCGGTCATAACGATTCGCAATACCATCACCATCACGGTCACTATCGACGCGATCGGGTATACCGTCATGGTCACGATCACGGTCGCGAGCCGCGTGGGTAACGCAGCCGGACAAAAGACCACAGGCAACGAACAACAAGACAGCAAGCTTTTTCATCAATGTCTCCGGGAAACTTCGCCCTTTAGGGCGGGGTAGTTGACATCAGTACCTTAGTGAAGGCGACTCAATACCCGAGGTAATGAGTCGAGGTGGGTTAATTTAAATGGCTACCATACAAACTGCCAAACTGTCATTCTGATAGAGAGTTCCGGCGGATGTAACCCGTCTGCTCTATCTTCCGTGGCCCATGAATTCTGGTATTCCTTGTCAAAATGACGGATAGTTAGAGCTAGCCATTTAGGTTAATTCAAGTTGCTACCTATGCGGTGAGAAACTAAAAATCCCCTCTCCCTCCGGGAGAGGGGAGAAAAGCGCGCTAGGTGGCAACTTGGGTTAGGTTAAGTTAATTTCTGTTGCCAGAAGAATCAGTCATCTTCCTCGATCTTAAGGATCTTACCCGTAGGATCAAGTTTGATCTCAAATTTCTTACCATTTTGATACGCATCAACCTCATATACGCCATCATCGAATTCAATCTCCTTGATCTTATAGCCCTGAGACGTCAAGAGGTTGGCAATCTCTTCCTTTGATTTCGGCGAGCCATCTTCTGATGATGAACCGAAAAACCACCATATCAGACCACCCAGTGCAATCGCTCCAGCTGCAGCACCAATAATAACGTTATTGTCCATAAATATCTCCGCAAATGTTCTTCAGAATCGGATGGTATATTTCAAGTTCTCGAACGAGAACGGGCAGCATACTACGCGGAATCTGCTTTCTTCAATAGGTGTGGCACGGTTAGGTGATGATCGGTGGCTTTGTCGCTGGTATTTTGTGATAGATCTTACGGAAAAGTAAAGTGTGTGTTGTTATTGAAAAATACGTTACGACCAATTATTTAGAAGCGTGCAACGATGGAATGGCATGGTGGAGGGGGCCGGGTCACCTCCATTAGGCCAAAGTACTCGAAGCACGTCGAGTGCTGGTCTGCAAGACGTGCCTCTTGCACTGATTCTCAAGGGGTTGTGTCCTGTACCAGGCTGTTTTTGACTTAATCTGATGGCAGTGAGGTATCCGAATGCCTATGAGTTGTCCTGTGGTCAAGGACTAATCCTTTTGTTCTACGTGGTTTACCACCGTCTCGTCAAATTCTACAATCGAGCGATTTTCCCAACCATCTAATAGCTTACCTTTCTATGCGCATTGTCCAGGAAGCCTTAACGTTCGATGATGTCCTGTTGCTCCCAGCACACTCCACAGTCCTGCCGCGGGATGTAAGCCTTTCCACTCAGTTAAGTCGGGGGATTCGACTCAACCTCCCCCTGGTCTCCGCCGCCATGGATACGGTTACCGATGCACGCTTGGCCATTGCCATTGCTCAAGAGGGAGGTATCGGTATCCTCCATAAAAACATGACGATGGAGGAACACGCGGCCCAGGTGCGTAAGGTCAAGAAATTCGAGAGCGGGATTATCACCAATCCCATCACGGTTTCCCCCGACATTAGCATTCGCGATGTGCGGCGCTTGACGCGCACTCACGGTATTTCTGGGGTTCCAGTTGTGAGGGGTGAAGACCTGCTGGGGATTGTTACCAGTCGCGATCTGCGCTTCGAGACCCGCTACGACAGCCCTGTTTCTAGCATCATGACCCCAAAGGATCGACTGGTGACTGTCCGTGAGGGAGCAGAACGCGAGGAGATCTTGCGCCTGCTGCACCGTCACCGCATCGAAAAAGTGATGGTTGTGAATGAACAATTCCAACTGCGGGGCATGATCACGGTCAAGGATATCCAGAAGGCCCGAGAGAATCCCCAGGCCTGCAAGGATGCCCAGGGTCACCTGCGGGTAGGTGCAGCTATCGGAGTTGGCCCTGCCAGCCAAGAGCGGGCTGATGCCCTGGTTGCCGCCGGTGTGGATGTGTTGGTGGTAGACACGGCGCACGGTCACTCGCAGGGGGTGCTGGATATGGTGCGCTGGATTAAACACCGCTACCCCGATATGCAGGTGATTGGCGGCAACATTGCCACCGCCGCTGCTGCACAAGCCCTTGCTGATGCCGGGGTTGATGGGGTGAAAGTAGGGATTGGACCAGGCTCAATCTGTACCACGCGAATTGTGGCCGGTGTCGGGGTACCCCAGATTACGGCGATCTCCAATGTGGCCGAGGCATTACAGGGAACCGGTATCCCGGTTATTGCCGATGGCGGTATTCGCTACTCCGGTGATCTATCCAAGGCAATTGCTGCTGGTGCCTGGTCAGTAATGATGGGGGGAATGTTTGCTGGCACCGAGGAGGCACCCGGCGAGGTGGAACTCTATCAAGGGCGTTCTTATAAATCCTATCGCGGCATGGGGTCACTCGGCGCCATGGCCCAACAACAAGGTTCCAGCGACCGCTATTTCCAGGAAGGTACGGTCGAGGTAGAGAAATTGGTACCCGAGGGTATCGAGGGGCGGGTCCCTTATAAAGGTGCTTTGTCGCCTCTTATCCATCAACTCATGGGTGGGCTACGTTCCAGTATGGGTTACACCGGGTGTCACAACTTGGAAGAAATGCGTACCCGCTGTGAATTCGTTCGTGTCACTAATGCGGGGATGCGCGAGAGTCATGTCCATGACGTGACAATTACCAAGGAAGCCCCGAATTACCGGGTAGAATCCTGAGGAAGCAGTCCCATGCAATTTAATCTACACCAATTGGAGATCCTTCCTGGTCAGCGATTGATCGTGCATGACCTAGACTGGGACGCATTTAGGCAGGTCTTCGGGGAGCTGAGTGAAAGGCGTGGTCTGCGGGTCCATTATCATAATGGGACCTTGGAAATTATGAGTTCGCTACCTCAGCATGACTATGATAGGAATATCATCAGCGATCTCATTCAAACCCTGTTAGAAGAATTAGGACGTGAGTTTTGTAACGCTGGTTCTGCTACCTTCTTCAACCGCAATTCCGGGAGTGGGTTAGAGCCGGACCTTTGCTTTTATATTGAACACGAACCGGTTATTCGCGGTAAGAGCAGAATCGAATTGGACGGTGGCGACCCTCCGCCCGATCTGGTCTTGGAGATTGATGTTACCATCGCAGAGACCAACTACGCGCTCTATGCTGCCTTTGGGGTGCCTGAATTGTGGCGCTTCGATGGAAAGGATCTATCCATTGAACTGTTACAACCCGATGGTCACTACGCACCGAGTGAGGAAAGTCGCCAATTTCCTTCTTTTCCCCTACGTCAAGCCATTCCGCACTACCTCAGGCAGACCAAAATCGATGGCCGCAATGCTACCCTACGTACCTTTCGGGAATGGGTGAGAACAGTATCTCCAGGCCAAGACGTGAATTAACGTAACCGTTTCCCCTCCTCGCAACGATGGGGGGGAACGAATAACTACGAACTCACTCAGGTTACTACCGGACAAAGTACGGGACAATCGTTCCGGCAGAGGTTACCAGGCTCTAGAGTGTCGGGATGTTATCTGTCAATGATGTAGTAATGCGTGGAGAACTAATGTCGACCCAATGGACGCAACGAATCTCAATTCCCACCAAACGTTCGACACGCCGATTGATTGCCCTGCTGATCAGTCTACCGGTTGCTATTCTGATCCTCGGTAGTCTTTATAAGTTCGGCATGGGTTATCTGGAGCTAAAAACGAGGGGATTCTGGCAGAGCATGGAATGGGCCACGGAAACGCTTACTACTACCGGCTACGGAGGTGATTCGCGGTGGAATCATCCTGTGATGAATCTATTCGTGATTCTGACCCAAGTGTTGGGATTATTTCTGGTATTGCTGATTTTCCCCATCTATGTACTTCCTTACTTTGAGGAGCGCTTCGAATCGAGGCTGCCACGCGTGCTTCCGGCAATGGGTGGACAGGTGCTGTTCTACCGTTATGGTCCGGCGGTTGATTCCATGGTTGAGGAACTTAAAAGAGTGGCGATGCCTTTCGTCATCTTGGAAGAAGACGATGCCATGGCCCGCAATCTGCGTGATCGTGGCTACAACGTGGTATTCGGAATTCTGGAAGAGCAGAGCGATCTACTGACTGGAATCCAGCCCGCGCGAGCATTGGTCACCAACGCCGATGATCACTCCGACGCAACCTTTATCATGATGGCTCGCGAGCAGGGATTTACGGGTCCCATCCTTGCCTTAGCCGAGGATCCATTACACCGAGGACCGATGATCAAGATCGGGGCCACCGCAGTATTTACGCCCACCCATGTATTGGGGGCTGCTCTTGCAGCTCGAGCTAGTAATCGGATTAGTCCCCGAGTGGAAGGTATGCAGATTCTCGGGGAGCATGTGGGTATTGCCGAATTTCGTGTCCAACCGAAAAGTCCATTGGCTGGTAAACGGCTTGGTGATTTGCAGATGCGCGAACGTCATGGGGTGACGGTGATTGGTCAATGGAACGATGGGCGTTTTATATTGGTGGCTGGACCCGATACTCGTATTATCCCCGGTGCCATCCTCGTGGCGGTAGGGGCACATGCCAATCTAATCAAGGTCGAACACCTAGCTACCCCTATTCGTCGACATGGAGCCATCGTAGTAGCCGGCTATGGAACCGTCGGCGGGAAAGTAGCGGAGATGCTACGCGACGCAGGGGAAACTGCCATCATCATTGATATTCGCGCTGCCCCTGGGGTCGATGTCGTTGGCAATGTACTGGAACACGCTACCCTGGACCAGGCAAAAGTATTGGAGGCCAGCGCCGTAGTATTGGCCCTTAGTAATGACAGTGCGGGGGTATTTGCTACTGCGGTGGTGCGTGACTATGCCCCAGACGTGCCACTCATTGCGCGAGTAAATCGTGCCCCGAATGTGGCTCGCCTCTATCAAGCGGGGGCTGATTTTGCGCTTTCGGTTGGTCAGGTGGCTGGCCAGATCCTCGCTCACCATCTATTGGGGGAGGATGCGGTAACTGTGGAGCAACGTCTCAAATTTGCACGATTGGCCGCTGGCAGTCTGGTCGGAGCCCATCCCTGGCAGATTGGTATAGATAATCGCACCGGTGCGGCCATCGTTGCGGTGGAACGGGGGAAAGAGGTGTTCGTGGAATTTTCTCCAGAGTTTCGGGTTGGCAAGGACGATCTCATCTTCGTCTGCGGTACTCGGGGGGGGTTGGATAAATACATGCGTGAATTCGGTACCGCCCCCGCTGAACGCGCTACTGGTCTCACTGGATGAATTCGCCATCACTCGTTCTAATCTTTTGGGAAATGAGAATAGGTCGCAATAATGTGCGTATTCAGAGAATACTGATCCACTCAGGATACGTTTTAACCCAAGTTGCTACTTATGCGGTGAGAAACGAAAAAGCCCCTCTCCCTCCGGGAGAGGGGTTGAGGTGAGGGTGCGAATTTGTTAATTCGTCGGCATCACGCCCTCACCCCTGGTCCCTCTCCCGGAGGGAGAGGGGAGAAAAGCGCGCTAGGTGCAACTTGGGTGTTTTAATTCGGTGATACGCAAAAACAAAACCTTGACAAAAGGTTACGCATGGTTTTAAAGCTAGTGACGACCTAAACTGTAGTGAATTAGGCGGTTTTTACAAGAAATCAGTTAGGTTGAATTAGATAACTTTTTAGTCGTTCTCCTCCTGTCCCCTCCCGTTAGAGGAAGAAGTGGATGGTTACCTTGATTATTGTACCGTCAGGCGGGATACTGCCGTTGTGGCAGTTCGCAGCCCTCGGCCCAACCTTATAGGAGAGTGCCAATGTCGGGTTTCGGAATAAATGAGGATCTGAAAGGCAAGGTTGCTATTGTTACTGGCTCGGCGCGCGGTATTGGTCGGGCCATTGCCTTGGCCCTTGCCGGCCGTGGTGCTGATGTCGTGATTAGTGATGTTCTTGAAGATGCCGCACGTGCAACTGCAGACGAAATTATTGCACTGGGGCGGCGTTCATTGGTGATTCGCTGCAACGTTACTAATCGTGGTGAGGTAGATAATCTCATACAGCAGACGGTAAATGAATTGGGGCGACTTGACATTCTCGTAAACAACGCAGGTATTACGCAGGATACATTGCTGGTGCGAATGTCGGAGGAGCAATGGGATCGGGTGTTGGATATTAATCTGAAAGGCACTTTCTTCGCTTGTCAGTCTGCGGCCAAGGTGATGATGAAGGCACGTAGCGGCAAGATCGTTAATATCGCCTCGGTGGTCGGTCTTACGGGAAATGTCGGACAGGCCAACTATGCAGCATCAAAGGCCGGTGTCATTGCGCTCACCAAAACAGTCTCTAAAGAATTGGCATCGCGCAACGTTAATGTCAACTCGGTTGCCCCCGGTTTCATCGAGACCGATATGACGAAGCAACTCTCTGAGGCTGCCCGTAAATCATTCCTCGACCATATCCCGATGAATCGGGCCGGTAGCGCCGAAGACGTAGCAAATGCGGTCGTATTTCTGTGCTCGCCTGCTGCGGATTATATTACCGGTCATTGCCTTACTATTGACGGAGGGATGACGAGTTATTGATTTGGGCGGGTTGTAACGAGTTAGTTGACGCGTTAAGTAGCAGACATGCACAAAGTTGGGTGTTGTTCTATTGTGCCATGCTACAACCCATATCTTATTCCCAACTAAAACTTTTAGGGTCAGCTTGTAATCCATGAAGACAAAAAAGTTAGCGTTCTTTCCGTACCTAGATTCCAAAGCCATGCTTATCGGATGCATCGAAGCAGTGTTGTTCGGTGTATTGTGGATGGCTCCTCCCGCTTACGCCTTACCAAGCTACGCACGCCAAACTGGCGATGCTTGCGGGGCTTGTCATGTGGGTTCCTTTGGTCCTCAACTTACCCCCCACGGTATTCGTTTTAAGCTGGAAGGATATACCGATAGCGATGGCAAGCCTGGTAAGGTACCAGTGTCTGGTATGGTAGTCGGCACCTTTACTCATACCAACAAGGGTCAGAGTCCAGCACCAACAACATATTCTAGATCCAACGACAATGCCTCCTTCCAAGAGGCATCTATATTTCTAGCGGGTGGACTTACTGAACACCTAGGTACTTTTGTTCAGGCCACCTACTCTGATGTCGACCGCCGCCTTGTTTTCGACCATATGGATATTCGTTATGCCCACAGCCTCCAATTTATGGGGGCAGATAGCATATTGGGCATCTCGGTGAATAACCTCCCCACGGTCCAGGATCCTTTCAATACTTTACCAGCATGGAGTTTTCCCTTTACGTCTTCTGCCCTTGCCCCTGGCCCTGGAGCAGCTCCCCTCATTAGCGGTGGATTTGATCATCAAGCCTTGGGGACGACAGTCTACGGTCTATGGGACAACCGTTTTTATGCTGAACTAGGGGGTTATCGTACCCTTCCCAATCGCATTCAGTCCGATTTGTCAGTGGGCGGGATGGGATCGGATCGTATTCATGATATTGCCCCTTACGGGCGCTTGGCCTATTTCAAAGATCTGCGTAAGCAAGCGTACTCTGTGGGATTGTTTGGTTTCTCTGCAGACGTAGAACCAGGTGGAGTGGGAGGGATCACAGATAAGTACCAAGATTTTGGCCTGGATGCCTCTTATCAATTCTTGGGGGATCGTCGCCATATCGTGAGTCTCTACGGAAGCCTCATCCATGAAAATCAGACCCTTGATGCGAATAATCCTAGTGATGCCAAAGGACACCTTAACCAAATTGACCTTAGTGCGTCTTATTATTACAACCAAACCTACGGGGTCACTTTGAAGGAATTCAATATCAATAGTAGCCGCGCTGGTGAAGATTCTCGTGGCACTATTCTTCAGGCAGATTGGAGCCCGTTTGGGAAAGAGGATTCTTGGGGCGCCCCCTGGGCAAATTTCCGCCTTGGTCTTCAGTACACCATGTATGACAAGTTTGACGGAGACAGCGTTAACGCTGGCGACAACGATACCCTAATGGCCTTTATCTGGACCGCCTTCTAAGAGAGAACACATCCATGTCTATTTCTACCTTTTACCGTCGTCCCATTCTGCCTTTGGCTACGGTGTTACTCACGATTGGTTTTCACTCGCCAACGATTGCTGCCGGCAACTCAGAACACGGGGCTATTGTTTTCCAAGAGGAGTGCTCGGACTGTCACAGCGTAGCTCCGGGAAAAAATAAGAAGGGACCTTCCTTGTTTGGCGTAGTAGGCCGCGACCCGGCCATGATTGAAGGTTACAACTATTCGGATGGTATGCGCGCCAACCACACCGCTTGGACTCCAGATCGACTGGATGCCTACATCGCCGCCCCGAAGAAAACTGTACCGGGTGCCAAGATGAAATATGATGGACTTTCCAATGAGTCGGATCGTGCCGATGTTATTGCCTATCTGTCTGGGCAGCATTAAAAACCGAGGCTGTCATCGATGAATAATCGTTGCATCCGCTACTGCATTCACACCTTTCGGAGTGACTATTATGCCAAAGCGATATCGTGCTGTTAAAGTACTGCTTTCTTGCCTGCTAATCGCTGGTTTGTCTCCAGTTTGGGCCGACTCCGCTGCCGAAGAATCGATCGATAAACGTGAAGACCTGATGAAGGGGATGGGGGGTCACATGAAAGCCATCAAGAAGATTCTTGGTGGTGCTACCGATGTTGGAACTATTGTGGAACATGCAGATGGTTTAGCAATGCTGACCAGTAATCTCGCCACCGACCTAAAAGCCTTGTTCCCCGTTGATTCAAACCAAGGAGACAGCGAGGCCAGTGCGACGATTTGGAAAAACTGGGCCGAGTTTGAAAAGATTGCTCACTCCGCCGCCACCAAAGGAGCTACCCTGAAAACCAGCAGCAGCGGCGATTCTGCAGCCATCTCGCTGGCCTACAAGGAGTTGGGCGAAGTTTGCAAGGCCTGTCACAAAGATTACCGTATCGAAAAATAACGGTCTGTGGTTTCCTTATTTGGGAAGCAGTGATGGGAACTTATTGAGTCAGTCATTCACCCCCTCCCGTTGGGGGGGGGGGGCAGTTGCATAATTCAAGTTATGGCCTATCCATAGTTGTTATTGTTGAGTCGCCGCCTAACTTTTCAACCTAGCGGAATCCATTCCGCTGGCTGAAAAGTTTGAGATTCAACCAGCCCGCCGAAAGGCAGCCGACAAGAAGTGAAGCGAAAGCGAGTCACCCAGGGATGCTTCTCCAGTCCCAGGCCCTGACGACGAAAGGAATGGCGGTCGAGAGACGGTATAAGACCCAATCCTTAGTCTGAACGACCTTCTTGTTCTGGGCGAGGAGACCTTTACGCGAAAGCAGACTTCCGGGTAACCGGAAAGAGAAAGTAATGAACCGAATCTTTGTGTTAAGCAGTACCAAGCAACCGCTGATGCCCTGTCACCCAGCACGGGCACGGGAACTGTTGCGGAAGGGTAAGGCCGCCGTCTACCGAATGCAGCCTTTTACCATCATCCTGAAGTCTCGCACCGATGGCGTAGTTCAAGACATCGCGTTCAAGACCGACCCCGGCAGCAAGACCACGGGGATTGTCTTGGTCGCGGGATTTGAGAAACACGGGTCAACGGTGATCTGGGCTGCCAATTTGTCTCATCGAGGTGCGGCCATCCATACCAACCTCGATAGCCGTCGTTCCTTGCGCCGTGGGCGTAGGGGCAGAAAGACCCGCTATCGTGAAGCACGATTCAACAACCGAACCCGTCAGGCCAATTGTGGTGGGAAATGGTTGGCACCCAGCATTAAAAGCCGTGTTGACAACGTAGCCATCTGGTACGGACGACTTAACCGGCTGGCACCGATTAGCGAAGCACATATCGAGACGGTACGCTTTGACATGCAAAAGATGGCCAACCCGGAGATTTCCGGTGTCGAGTACCAGCAAGGAACGTTGGCCGGGTACGAACTACGGGAATACTTGTTGGAGAAGTTTGAGCGGACTTGTGCCTATTGCGGGAAGAAGGATGTGCCTCTTCAGATTGAGCACATCCAACCCAAAGCCCTTGGTGGTAGTGATCGGGCGTCTAATCTAACCGTTGCTTGCCGACCCTGCAACGAAAAGAAAGCGGCGCAGCCTGTTGAGAAGTTCCTTGTGGGTAAACCTGACCTACTGAAAAAGATTAAAGCACAAGCCAAAGCACCATTACGCGACGCGGCAGCGGTAAATTCTGCACGTTACGCATTGGGCAACGAGATCAAAGCCTGGGGATTGCCTACCTCGTTCTGGTCAGGTGGACGAACCAAATTAAACCGCGTCACGCAGGGCTACGCAAAGGACCATTGGATTGATGCGGCTTGTGTTGGTGAAACTGGCGCGGCTGTCGTCATCCCGCCTGGACTTGTACCTCTACAAATTAAAGCCACAGGACGTGGCACGCACCAGACGGTAAAGACAGACAAGTTTGGATTTCCGCGTGGTGGTGCAGGTCGATGCAAACGGGTATTCGGGTTTCAGACTGGGGACCTGGTTCGTCTATCTCAACCGTCTGGAAAATATGCAGGAGACCATATCGGGCGGTTGGCCGGAATCCGGGCAACGGGTTACTTCGATATTCGCTCTGGCGATGCAAAAATTACTGCACGACACCAAAACTTTACTTTGCTACAGAGAAGCGATGGCTATGAATACAGTAACGTCAGCGGAAACGTCAAAGGCCGGCGGGCAGGCTGAACCTCAACGGCAGCGGCTTCAGAATTGCCCTCGCGTCCTCTGCTCCATTGCATTACGCAACCGGACTGGGGGGGCGTCGCACTCCCGGTGCTCCTTCTAGGAACGAGAATTTTATAACTTGTGCAATTGTAGATAGGAGCGCCGACGGCGCGATTTTATACCGGCCTGGGGCAGCGCCCCAGGAATCATTATAGGGTTGAGGACCCGTCCCATCGATTACGATACGGGCCTTCAACCCCTTTTTAGTTTCCACGCCCCAGCGGATGTAATGGGTAACAACTTGAGTTATCCATGGTCTCTGCCTCAACCCAACCCGCGCAAATATTCCTGAAATAAAAGTTCTAGATCCAATACTGTAACGGCCTGGTCACAATGTCGATAAATACCGCTGACGAACGTCTGTAAGTGACTAGGCAGCGTAGTAGCAGGTGGACGAATGGCACTTTGTGGCGTGTCCAATACGTCTAGCATTCGATCGATCAGTAAACCGCTAATCATACCCCCTCCGACCCCCAAAAGGATGGAAGAATGGCGCGTGATGGGAGTTTTGTTCAAACCTAACAAACCCCCTAGGCGAATCACGGAGGTAATGTCGCCACGTACATTAATGACCCCTTCTAATGCGGCCGGACAACCCGGGACAAAATGAATGGCAGTGTAAGGTAAAATCTCACGGATATGGGTACCCGCAATAGCAAATAACTCATTCTGGATAGAAAAGATCACCAATTTGAGTGTCGACTCCTCAACCAGAACTAGAGAACGAGGGACAGTATCCTGGCGCAGACTCAGAACATGCCGGGCACTTACCTTTCCTTCAGAGGTCATGGCAGATTTCCTGGGGACGTTGTCATTACTTGGTTGCGACCGGCATGTTTTGCTTTGTAAAGAGCTTTATCGGAAATCTCACACAACTCCTCGGGTGAGGTACATTCAGGATAACATGCTACCCCGCAACTAAAAGTAACGTTAAATTCCTGACTCCCAGAAAAGAAACGTACCTTAGAAAAATCCTCTCGTAACTCGTTGAGGACGTGCACTCCTTGGCTTAGATTAGCCTCTGGCATTACCACTGCGAATTCCTCACCACCGTAGCGCCCGACCAAATCAGAATTGCGCAAGCGTTTCCGTAATATTCTGGAAAGGGCCACCAAGACTTGATCTCCTACTGGATGGCCATAGCTATCATTGACATTTTTGAAATGGTCCACATCCAACATCGCAAAACAAACGGAGAATTGATGGCGATTAGCGCTGGCAATGGTTCCGGTCAAGAACTGTTTGATCGAAGTGTGATTGTAGAGACCGGTGAGGCTATCGCGGGTCATGAGCGAGCGCAACACCCTCATTCGTTCTACCCGCACCAATACCGCAGACACCAGTTGTACGGGCTCAATCGGTTTGGTAAGAAAATCCTCAGCCCCTACCCGTAATGCGGAAAACTGCTTGTTGGAATTAGTCTCCCCGGACAGGTAGACAATTGGTAAACTTAGATATTCCGGGATCTGACGAATAACCTTGGCCAGATCTCGACCACTGCATAATGGCATATACATATCCATCAGGATTAGATCAGCGTTAAATTCATACAGTACCTCCAAAATTCGAGTTGGATCATGGAGGGAACTGGTAATCATGCCGGCATCTTCCAAAATTAGGGCGTGGTACCTCGCCATTTCTGGGTCGTCGTCGACTACCAATATTCGGAAGGGGGGCGGTTTCGCTTCCGCAGTTAGATTGTCGAGCGTTTCAGCAAGATCAATAGCCTTGAGTGGTTTCGGAAAAAAAGCCATTCCCCCTGCCTGTACCGCTCGCAACCGCGTATTGAAATCGTGATGACCGGAGAGAAAAACGGCCGGCACCCTATGGTCAAGTTCTCGTAGAATTTTCGTAAGGAGTTCCGTTCCATTCGCATGTCCCTCAGGAAAAACGATATCTAGGACAATCGCGTCGGGCCGTTTTTGGGCGATGGCCTCATATAACGCCCTGGGAGAATCAAATAGTTCACTCTGATAGCCAAAACAAGACAGTTGCATGGCCAATTGTTGTACGTGATACAGTTCGTCGTCGCAGAAATAGATGAGTTTGTGGGTACCATTTTCTTGATTAACGAAAGGCCCGCTGATTTGATCGACCTGAAAGAGTGGCTCTTGGGGGGCTGGCTCCTTTCTCGGGATTTCGTTGGTGAGCGCAATGGTTACCTGGGAGAGCCTTTGGATAATGTTCTGCAAGGATTGCAGGAGTTCTGGTGCGAGCGGTTCTGGTTTTTCCAGCAGTGGCGCTAGCAATTGCTGTCCTTCCTGGGCAGCGGACTGGATCTCAGTCAACTGGAACGAAGAACTAGTCCCCTTGATGGTATGAAACAGGCGATGCAATTCTACCTTTGGACGATTTTCTTCCGGTTTACTCCGCAATTGATCGAGCCAATCCGTCACCATAGCCAAACGTTCGGGAAGTTGAGCAATGAAGGTCTGACGCAGTTTGGCGATGCGCTCATGTAATGATGAGGGTTTGCTCATAATGATCCTTATGGTAGAGCGGAAAATGGAATATTGCTTAACCTGAGTTCGACGTAAGCAATCAGGGATTTGTTAAACATCTCATCACATTCTAGATAGAAATAGGGTGTTATTTTCTTCAACTACAATCAAATCTGTACTATTCGTCTTCCAGTTTCTAAGGTTCAATGATGGCTTTTTTGGTTGCCATGAGTATGCGATAAGGGCACAAACTATATTCACCATAAAATTAGCAAGACTGCGATGACGCGTGTGTTCCAGTTG
Source organism: Gammaproteobacteria bacterium (assembly GCA_963575655.1). Lineage (NCBI taxonomy): Bacteria > Pseudomonadati > Pseudomonadota > Gammaproteobacteria > Gammaproteobacteria bacterium. The sequence continues at coordinate 25,390 of CAUYTY010000195.1, forward strand.
AGAAATATTTTTTAGCTGATCGTTAACGGTCTCAATTATGGATCGTTTGCGCAACATTATTTTGTCAAAATCCCCAATAAAAACCTTTTTCATATTCTTTCGAATTTTTGTAATCAATTCAATTCCCTGCTCCCATAAAGATTCTTGAAGCGCCTTTGAAATGTACCCTTTGTCTCCAAACAATTTACCATTAATAAATTTTGCCATTTCCTTCAACCCCTTACGATCGTCAATATTTCCTGGCGTAACAAGAAAAGAGACCAGCTCTCCCTGGTCATCAATAACAAGATGCAACTTAAATCCATAATACCAATCAACGGATGTTTTTCCTCTTGCGGCGAGTCCATTGAATGTTCTGTGACGAGGAATACGGCGGTTATGGCAGACACGTAATGGCGTTGAGTCAATAAATGCAATTCCTTTTGAAGTAACGCGACGCGTGTTTAAATAGGCACACAGTGGAACTAGAACGGATTGCTCTAGCTCTACAAATCGGTTATAACTAACTCGATTCGGAAACTCCCTACCTAAAACAAACGGTACATAACCGACAATACGTTCGCCAAATTTGATGACCACAGGAAGTTAGAGGGTATACTTAGCGGCCACTAATCCAGCTGCTCGCAGGGGAGCCGATGGACCTTTTATTTTTTCTGGCGTGTTTGGCTCCTTGCCTCAACGCTACCACTTTGCGCCGTCTAGCCCGTGTAGTGGCCGCGCTTCTGACCATGACGGGGCGGGTCACCATGCTGGGTATTTCACGCTGGACGGAAGCCGGCGGCAGTTATCGCACGGTCCAGCGTTTCTTCAACACCCTGATACCGTGGGAAAAAGTACAGTGGCACCTCATCCGTCGCCACCTGATGCGAGTTCCCTGCGTGATATTGCTCACCGCAGACGAAGTGGTGACACCCAAGGCGGGCCGCCATACCCATGGGATAGGCCGGTTCTTCTCCTCCATTTACGGTAAGCCGCTTCCCAGCCTATGCCATTTGTGCCTCTCGCTGACCTCGGTCAACGACCGTGTGTCCTATCCCGTGATGACGCTACCGGTAATCCCTCCGGAAAAACCTCCGACGGCTCCATCCCGGCCAACCGTCAAACGGGGACGCGGCCGCCCCAAGGGGAGCCGCAACCAAGTCCGCACTGAAGTAGAACTGACGGCATTCCAGCGATTCTTACGGGACGCGATCCAAGCCCTGCAGGTTTTGGTCGGCGCCGACCTCCCGCTGCTCTACTTCGTCTATGACGGGGCTCTCGGCCACAACGCCGGGGTCCAATTGGTCCGACACTGTGGTCTCCATCTCATTTCCAAGCTACGCCACGATTCCGCGCTTTATTTCCCCTACGAGGGTCTTCAATCCGGCCGGGGACCACGCAAAAAGTATGGCGCTCGCCTCGACTACGGCCAGCTTCCCGAGCATTTCCGTAAATTCTCCGTGGTCGAAGACAACCTCCGTACCGACATCTACCAGATGAGCTTGCGCCACAAGAAATTCACGGAACTGCTCAACGTCGTCATCATCATCAAAACGAACCTAAAAACCCTCAAGTCTGCCCATGTTCTACTCTTCAGTTCCGATCTCGCCCTCGCCTGGAATGAGCTGATGGACTATTACTCGCTTCGCTTCCAAATCGAGTTCAACTTTCGTGACGCCAAGCAGTTCTGGGGGCTCGACGACTTCATGTCCGTCAACGAACGCCCTGCCATCAATGCTGCCAACCTTGCCTTCTTCATGGTCAATGTTTCGCATCTCTTGAGGCGACAAACCAAGTTCGTCGGCATGAGCATCATTGACCTCAAGGCTTGGTTCCGCGCGGGAAAGTATGTCCGCGAAACTTTAAAATGGCTTCCGCAAATCCCTGAGCCAATTTCCATTGACGCCATCGTCAGGCAGGTGGCCTCTCTTGGCCGCGTTAACTTGCCAGAGCCCGTAGTTTAATGGCGAAGGTATTGAACCGATATAAAAATTCTTCAGATTCCTAAAACCAGAGCAATGAAAAAGAATTAAAATTGTCATCACCTCGGCGGGAGACATGATGAATTCCCGATCGCGTTGTGGCTTTTCTTCCGGCAAAAGCGATTGGCGCCACGCTGGTATGAAAACTCCATTAAAGTCATCAAGATCGCAAAATACCTTTGTTACATCAACGGGATTTGCGGTATTCATTGATGTGCTCCAGTGGTGAAGGATAATGGATACAGGCACTTATCTTGTATCTTACGTCGAACTCAGGTTGCTTAGCGTGCGGAGTCCATAGCAAGGAGCAGTTTGGGTAGTTTCTCTTCGAGATGTTCATCCTTCATTAAGCAGGCGGTCATATCCTTGGTTTGATTAGCCAAATCCTCGGGATCATCCCCGGTCAAGAGGATGAACGGTAGCTTGAATCCTTGGAGCCTCATCTCCTGGAAAAATTCGATCCCCGACAGCAACGGCATATTTAGATCGGCAACTACCACCTCGAGCGTGTCGTGGGCCGCTAACATTTCCAGGGCAACAATGGCATTCTCGGCCTCCATAGTTTCATGGCCATTCTCCTCAAGAATGGCCGAGGTCATGGCCGCAGCCAATTGATCATCATCAACCACCAAAATCTGCATCGTAATCTTCCTCAAGGATTAACAAAAGTTGTAGGGCAGCCATGTAGATTGGATAACAAAACTGCTATTAGAAATCAAAGCAGATTGTGCAAGGTGTCCAGTAGGCTCCCTTGTTCAAAGTCTCCTTTGACGATATAGGCATTGGCCCCAACCTGAATGCCGCGTTGCTTGTCCGATTCCTGGGCCCGAGAGGTCATGATGACGATAGGGGTATGTTGGTAGCGCTCTTCCTGGCGGAGTCTAGTAATGAGCGAGAAACCATCAAGGATCGGCATTTCCACGTCGGTAAGAATCGCGTCAAAAGTACCCGCCATGGCTTTTTTCCAACCGTCCAGACCATCCTCCGCCAAAGTAACTCGATAACCGTGAATTTCCAGCACATCTTTTTCGATCTCGCGGGTGCTCAGGGAATCATCCACTACCAAGATATGATGACCATTCGCATGATCGGCGACCATTTCCCGATCCATTTGTGCGTTGCGTAGCGTGCGAGCCTTAGCCAATAAGGAGGGCACGTGTAGAATACTGACCACTTCGTTGGCCGCGGTAATCACCAGGCCACTGATCAAGGGCAGCTTTTGCATATGTTCGGGGAGCGGTTTGATGACCATATCCTGTTCATCGATCAACCGTTCGATCTGTAGTCCTAGTTTGTCTTGGCCGTTCCTAATGACGACAACGAGCCAACCCTTGTCGGGCGATAATTCTTCGGAACGGACCACTGGGATATCCAGAAGCTCGATCAATGGGACGATAGGAATAAACTCATTATCCAGGATGATTGTTTTTCGCCCAGATACGTAATGAACCTCGGCGGGTGTGACGCGGATTAATTCGCGAACACCTTGCGCAATGAACCCGAAATAGTAATAACTCACCTGGCAGAGCATTACCCGCATCATTGCCAGAGACAACGGCAGGCGTAATTCAAAGGTAGTACCGCTGCCCGGTTGACTGGCTAGGGTAATCTCACCTTGTAGATCATCGACGATTGTTTTCTTGACAACATCCATTCCCACTCCTCGGCCTGAGACATCCGTAATGAGCGAGCTGGTACTGAATCCCGGTAGAAAAATGAGATCGATGAGTTTGTCATCTGGGAGGGCTGCGGCCTGTTCCGCAGTCAAGATCCCCTTTTGGGTGGCCTTGGCGAGAATCCTTTTTCGGTCGAGGCCACGACCGTCGTCTTGAATGGAAACCACCACACTCCGCCCCTCTTGGCGGGCACTGATCTCAATACGCCCCCGTGCGGGTTTTCCAGCGGCAAGACGTTGGGCGGGAGGTTCGATACCATGGTCCAAGGCGTTGCGCAAGAGGTGTACCAAAGGGTCGCTGAGTCGGTCGATCACCTGACGGTCCAACTCGATCTCGGTCCCCTTAACCGTACATTCTGCCTCCTTACCTAGGGAGCGGGCTACCTCTCTGACCAAACGAGCCGAGGATTCAAAGAGCAATCCGGTGGGCAGCATCCGCATGAGGAGCGTTTTTTGGCTCAATTCGGTCATGAGCAATCCTTGCTTGGAGATGTCGGCACCCAGGGCCTGGACCGCGTGGTGCAATTGCTCGGCTTGGTCGCGTCGCACGGCGGGAGAAGGCGCCTCGTCGCTTCGTGCTCGGTGGGTCAGGATACGGATCTCCTGCCAATGTCGCTCCAGGCGGGCATGACTGAAGAAGACCTCCCCCATGAGTTTGACCAGTTCCTCCAGTTTATCGACGCGAATACGCACCGATTCCGCTCGATTCAAGCGGGATTTGGCCGTTGCAGACGATGGAGGAGGCACCAGGGGGGGATCTACGTCCTTCTCGGGTTGTGGGGAGGAAGCAGGAGGCGGCGGCTGAGGGGGAGCCGACGGTGGGGCTAATGGGGTCGCTAGTGGAGCGGCTGAAGTCGTCGTTTGCGAGGCACTGCTGGCTGCCTGGCTCAGGAGGTTGCAGATCAACTCATCCTGGGGAGGGCAGCGACCCTCTGCCGCCAAGTGGTCTACCAGGGTGGAAACAGCATCCACGCCTCGATAAAGCAGGTGAAAGAGTTCGGTGCTGAAGGTAATGCTGTCGTTGCGCAGGGCATCCAAGAGATCTTCCATGCAGTGGGCAGTTTCAGTAATCCCCGCCAGTTTCAGCATCCGTGCCGATCCTTTGATGGTATGTGCAGAACGGAAAACGGCGTTGAGAGATTCGCCAGTGGTAGGATTTTTTTCCAAATCGGCCAAACCCGCGAGCATCGCCTGAATATGATCGTGAGTCTCGTCAATAAAGCGATTAATAAACTTCTTTAGGTCCAACCCCATCTGACTAATTCTCGGTTATGGTTTGGTAATCGTTTACGTCCCGTCCCAACAATTGTCTACCAAACAGGGAGGGTTGCCAGATGGTGTTTGCACAAAGCACCCACCTCGGTTAGCGGTACCGCCAGGGGAAAGAACGACGTTTCGCTATCGTTAGCATTGGTACTAGTCATTTGTTTGAGAACCAGACGATATTCCCGTGCGGCTTGTTCCGGTTGTCCAGTGAGGAGATAGATATCGGCTAAATAATAGTGCGCTTCCCAACACCCGGATTGTACATAGAGCGCTTTCTGAAACCAGTAGATGGCCTCTTTCGTACGATTGGCATAGTGGTAGATCTTACCTAACAAGAGAAACGCATCCAACGACCAGGGTTGCTCTTCCAGAACTTTTTTGACCTCTTGTTCGGCCTCTTCTAATTGGCGACGATGAAAGTGGAGGTAGGCCTTGAGGTGACGCAGGTGGTAGTCATTTGGTTGATGTGCGAGACCTTTCTGGATGGCCGCTAGGGCCTGATCGTAACGTTTTTCCCGCACCAAGATCAGCAATTTTTGGAAATCTGGGGGCGGAGCGATGGCCCCTTTGTGGGTTGGGGCTTGCGGCGCGGGATCTGGCACGGGAAGAAAGGCCGTAGCCTGGTTGATCCTCGGAAGGCCCGGCATGAGCAGGGATGGGGTGAGGAGAGTAGTAATAGCCCTCGTGGGAGTCGCCGGGTATTGCGTCGTGGGGAGCGAAGGTAGCGGAGGTACTTTGGCCTGAGACGCGCGCAGATTGTGGCCAATCGTAGAAGATCCATCTGCATTTAGGTCTGGCTGGGGGGTATTGGTGAAATAGTAGGCATTGTTTTCCCCTTGTAGGTACAATCTTCCGAAATCACTTGAGAGCGTTTCGCTGGTGCCAACAAAGAGATAACCAGGCTGATTTAGAAGGTCTGCTAGTCGAGACAAGAGGATTTTCCGGGTGTTTCGATCAAAATAGAGGGATACATTTCTGAAGAAGATAATGTCCTGATAGTGGCACTCTATTGGATAGGGGTCGGTAAGGAGATTAAAGTAACAAAATTGTACTTGGTTCTGGATCGTTTGGATTAATTGAAGCAGTCCGTTCTCTCCTGACTTGAAATAACGCCGATAACGCTCATCCAATGCGTTGCGAAAGGAAAAGGTAGAATAACGACCTTCACGAGCCTTGCCCAGAGCCTGTTGGTCGAGATCACCAGCGATGATCTGGAATCGGTTAGTTCCAGTATCTCCGAATTTCTCATGCAGGGCTAAGGCGATTGAATAAGGCTCCTCACCAGTGGAGCAGCCCACACTGAAGATGCGGATTGGCTTATTGGCGGGACGGTTAGTTAATAAACGTGGCAGCAACGTATCAATCACCAAGCGGATCTGTTCTGGTTCACGAAAGAAATAAGTTTCGTTAATAGTAATTAGGCTGGTGAAATAGTGAAACTCACTCTCATCGCGTTGGAGGCGAGCTAGATAGCTAGCACCAACCTCGGGACAATCCCCGGTGATGCCGAGAATTGCCATACGTTGACTCAGGGCCTTAATGAGAAGGCCATCACCCATATGCTCGAAGGTTAAGCCACAGCGTTGATGGATGAATTCTTTGAAGGGGGCGAGATTTGAGAATACTCGATCCGCATCTAGTGCGAGGGAACCCATATTTTTATCCATAGGAAAGGGATTCTCGGCAAGTATTATTTTTTGAGGACATTAGATCATTCCCTCGCTCCTGCGTTGGGAATGATGTGTCGTTGATGGTTAAGCCATGAAACAGCAATAAAACTAAACGTTGGCGTGGCCAGAGTCTTCTCGGGTAAGCTGGAATTGACCCACCAGACCTTTAAGCTCAGTAGAGAGACCGACCATCCCTCGAGATACCTGGGAGATGCGTTCTACCGATTGGGCAGTATTAGCGCTGGCGCTGACGATTTCCCGTAGGGCCACTACCACTTGATTACTGGCAATCTTTTGTTGTTGCGTAGAAAGGGAGATCTGTTGGGCAGCGTTGTTAGTATGCTGTACGGCATCGAGCAATTCGGTAAATCGATTGGCGGTAACGCCAACCTCGTTTATTCCGGTTTGGATGATTAGTGCGCCCTTTTCTGAGGTAATCACCATGCGGTGGATGGCCTCCTGAATTTCGCTTACTTTTCGGGCAATCTCGGTGGTAGACTCGGAAACGCTATCAGCCAGACGACGAATCTCTGCTGCGACGACCCCAAAACGGCGCCCCGCTTCACCCGCGCTGGATGCCTCCAAGGCTGCATTGAAGGCAATTAGCTTGGTTTGGTCCGCCACTACGTCGATGATTTCCATGATGCGGCCAATTTCCTTGGATTTATTACTTAACTCAACAATGTCCTGGAAGCTGTGTTGATTGTCATTCTTAATGTCGTTCATTTTCTCAACGACTGTCTGCATAGACTCAGATCCCTTCTTACCCGTTTCCCAAGCCTGGTAGGCAATATCCACCACCGATTTGGAATGTTCGGCAATCTCAGTTGAAGAGGCAGACAACTCCTCCATGGTGGAGCCAATCTCCGTAACCGAGACGGACATCTGGGTTGTGGTGGCGGCCTGACTATCCATGGTCATGGATATTTCGCTAGCGGAGGTATAGATGTTTACAGCGGTAGTCTCGACTCGCGTTACCAATTTACCCAATTGGGTGCGCATTTCATTAGTGGCATGGGCAAGTGCAGAGATCTCATCGTTGCCGATGGCGTTGATACGGGTAGATAGATTACCCTCTGCGACTTGGCGGAGATTATCGACCAGGGATTGAATCCGAGAACTAAAGCTACGATCGAAGAGAAAAGTAAGTGCAATTGGGATGAGGATACCCAATAGGGTCCATAACAGGGCATTGTTCTGCGCCTGGGTGGCCAGCAATTCACTGCGATTGATGGCCTCGTCAGAGTTTTTATGGGCCTTAGATACGGCAGTAGAAACAATTCTTTCTACCTCAAGGGCTGTTGCGCCTAGTTTTTCTCCTAATCGTTTTACCTCGGTCTCTACTTCGATCAGGATATACAACGTATCGCGGTAGATTCTGCTGGATTGTTGGATCTTGTTTTCGTTTTTCCGACCGCTCACATCTCGATCCAATCGGTCGAGAAGTACCTCAATCGATTTAGCTCGTTCTTGGGTTGGATTCCAGAGATACAGAACCTCGCCCGGTTTTAGATCAACAATCGCCTCTTCGATGGCGGTATCGTTAGTTTCGTAGACCAGAGTCTCAAGCGCCTCACGCTGTTGTTGAAACAGATGTACCTTTTCCCGTTTTTTCTCGAAGGCATGGGTTAAGGCATCGAACAGGCGACCATATTCTGTGGCCTTATCTCTAACCGCCTGCGATTCTTGATCCTGAATATCTGTAGCCGTTCTATTCAGAAGGCTTAAGACCTGGTGTACCTGGTCGTTAATGGCCGCATCTTGTGTATGAAGCAATGCGTAACGAAACGACTCGGCGCGGGCATTGCAGAGAGCAATAGTATGCCACAAATCCTTGTGGTGTTGAGTTGTTTGACTTATCTCGCTGCTAATGGCATGTACCTGGCCAATGGCGCGGTAATTCATACCAATAATCACCAGAAAGGTGACCAGAGAGAGCGCGGAAATCACCCGCATGGTAGTTGTAACACTCCAGCGAGACAATAGGCGAATCATAGGCGTGGCACTTCAAAAGATAAAGGTATTGTTTGAAAGGTAAGCAGAACGGGAAATACCGGCTGGACGACGCGAATGGCCACTAGAGCGTTTTCATTTTGCATGTACCTCACGGGAGGCATTCCGAAATGCCTATTGCCTATCATCAACGGCACGGATGCGTTTCATGATATTACTGGAGCTATGCCCCTCAGCCAAAGGAACAAGGTAGATGCAACCTCCTTGGGATTTTACTTCTGAAGCTCCCACCACTTGGTCTTCACGGTAATCCGCACCTTTAGCAAGTACGTCAGGACGTATCGCACGAATTAGCGTAAGCGGGGTATCGTCGTCAAACAAAATTACGGCATCGACTACGGCCAAGGCCGCGAGGACTCGAGCACGGTCATCTTCATGAATCACCGGGCGGGTCTCGCCTTTAAGTGCGCGCACCGAACGATCGGTATTGAGTCCTACTATCAAGCGATGACCCGCGTGACGTGCTCGTTCCAGATAGGTTACATGACCGGCGTGAAGCAGATCAAAACAACCGTTCGTAAACACAATACGTTCACCACGGGTGCGCCAGTGCGCAATCTGAGCCAATAATGTTGGGAGAGTGCAGACCTTTTCGGATTGAAAGCGCGCATGGTCATTAAAAAGAGCCGCAGCCAATTCGGCGGCAGCGATCGGAGTAGTACCTACCTTGCCAATTACGACACCAGCGGCGAGATTGGCCAAGCGCAAGGCGTCCTGTATAGGAAGTCCCGCGACAAGGCCAGCAGCAGTGGTAGCGATTACGGTATCACCAGCCCCGGAAACGTCGTAGACTTCCTGGGCAACGGCAGGTATATGAATAGGGGCAGCACCATCCAATAGGGTCATCCCTTGGTCGCCCAGGGTGACCAATAGATAACGCAGTTCCAATTCAGCGCGCAGCCGTTCCCCGGCAGCCAATAGAGCATCAAGATCTCGGGACGGTACACCGGTAGCTAAAGCCAGCTCGGCACGGTTAGGGGAAAGCAGCGTGGCGCCACGATAGCGGGTGTAGTCCCGTCCCTTGGGATCCACCAACACTGGAATACCCACTGCCCGTCCGGCTGCAATCGTAGCCTGACACAGAATCGGGGCAAGTACCCCTTTACCATAGTCGGATAGAATTAGCGCAGCAGGTTTCTGGGCAAGCAATGATTGCAGACGCTCCGTCAGGGCTGCCGTAATCTCCGTAGCGAGGGGAGAAATATCCTCCACATCGATACGCAGCATCTGCTGATGCTCACCGATAACCCGGGTCTTGCAGGAAGTCGGGCGTTCGGGAAAGGAAACGACACCGCTGGTATCAATGCCGTCGGCAGCGAGCAGCGCGGTCAGGCGTGTCCCCTCCGCATCAGTACCCACCAGACCTACAATCGTTACCAGCAATCCCAAGCCTCGCAGGTTAAGGGCCACATTGGCCGCACCGCCCGGATTCTCCGACTGCCGCAGCAAACGTACTACCGGTACCGGGGCCTCCGGGGAAATACGTCCAACCTCCCCCCAAAGATAACGATCGAGCATCAAGTCCCCAGCCACCAACAATTGGTAGCCGGTGAAATTGCGCTGGAGCACGGCGCTCACAGCATCGTAGTCATCAAATAAGATGTGCATGGGAAACGATAAGGCAAGGGCGAGGGAGATATCTGTATCAAAAAGACCCGCAGTTAACCAACTCAATCCAAGTTGCTACCTCGTACGCCTTTTTCCTCCCTCACGGGAGGGCGAGGGGCTTTTTCATTTCTCACCGCATAGGCGATAACTTGGGTTAAGCCAATTGCCGGACTGTCACTTGGAGATTGCTGGAATGACGAATCGATGGCAACTTGAGTTATTCACATCAAAAGGCACAAAGTGGTGCCAATGATTATGAAAGGTCGAAGGTCATGCCATCGGTCAGAGGGGTCAGATTGTAGCCCGACATGTGGATCCTGCATTCTTTCATGATTTGCTCTTCCATACCGGATTTCATGTGGGAGATGTAGATCGGGACGCGATGACGCAGGCGAGATAGGTCTTTGGCGAGCAATGAGGCGGTATAGTGCCCACTGATTTTGGCAAGCGATAACATCTCATCGGGAAACCCAACCTCAACGATGATTAGATCCAAATGCGGGTGCGCATTGAGGGCGTCCCAGAAGGTCTGATTGCTGGTAGTATCGCCGCTGAAGGCGAAGGCGCGACTGCCATCGTCCACCAAGTAGCCAACACCAGGTACAGAGTGGTTCACCGGGATCACGGTTACCTTCAGGTCATTCACCTGGACCGTCTCTCCCCGTTGAAGGGGACGACGGTAGTGCAACAACGGATAGTCGGGTGGAATCGCAGTAAAATCGGGCCAGATGATCCCATTGAGGACGTGGATGCGGATCGCGTCTAGGGTCTCGGACAGGCCACAGAGTTCCACATGGGTCTCGTGACGAGAAAAGACCGTATCCGCCAAAAACGGCATACATGTCACATGGTCCAGGTGTGAGTGTGTAAAAAATATGTGTCGGATCATATTCATAGCATCCAACGACAGGTCACCAACTCCAGTCCCGGCATCAATCAAAAGCTTTTCATTCACCAACAGGGAGGTGGTGCGTCGACCGTTGCCAATCCCCCCACTACATCCCAGAACTTGCAATTTCATGGTATAACCCTACCAATGACAAGCACACCTCGACAGCACGCCGCTGCCTTTCCAGCCTTCACTTGTAGTCCTTTCGAAAAATGTGTGAAATTTTGGCGGTTCCCCTGGTACACCATCTCACCTGTTTCCAAAACAAAACGTGGGGGCGAGTATATTATGAATGGCCGCCTAGGCCCTACCCCGGTAGGCACAAGAAGACTGGGTACACCCCCAGCGAGATAGGGAAGGGCTTGAGTTAAACACCTGTCAGGGCAGGTCGCATCGTACCTGCTACCCCACTTTTACACACCTGTACCGAACCTGACTTGGTAATTATTCACATCCTCTCCTGCTGCACCCATGAGGGAGAGCGAACGATGACAACTCGGTTAGGTACGCTCGTTAGGGCAGAACATTACGATCATGATTACCGAGAAAGCTGTCCTGGAAAGACTGCGCCTCTGCATCCCCTTGAACACTTTTAGCCAGGAAAACTTCCAGCGCCTGTGTGGTGAGGTCTCGGTGGAAGAGTTCCCGGCCAGGACACAACTATTCAGTATCGGTGATGAGGATACGTTGTCCATCTATCTCCTCTCTGGTGAGTTGGAGATACTTTCCAACGATGGTAGCCGAACGACAATCCAAGGCGGCAAGGAAAACACCCGCTACGCCCTGGCAAACCTCAAACCACGTCGTTACAACGGCATCGCACATACCCTCATCCGAGTAGTGCGGATGGACAGTCGCCTGGTGGACAAACTGATGGTTTGGGAGAGTGCTAGCCGAGATACGGGAGGTGGCTTCGTGGTGGACGAACTCGACACCGATAACGGAGACAACACTTGGGTAATGAAGCTCCTCCAAAAGAAGATGTTCCTGGACCTGCCTGGTGCTCACATCCAGGAGGTGCTCAATCGTATGGAGGAGGTAGTGGTAGGTACCGGTGAAACTATCATTCGTCAAGGAGATCCCGGGGATTACTACTACGTAATATGTGAAGGTCGTTGCCGGGTGACTCGCATGAGCGCTGATTCCGCACAACCCCTGACGTTGGCGGAGCTAACCGTGGGAGACGGTTTCGGCGAGGAGGCCCTGGTCTCACGTAATCCCCGCAATGCCACAGTGACCATGTTGACCAATGGGCGTTTGATGCGTCTGTCCAGTAACCATTTCGCGGAACTATTGGAACAACCCGTACTGCGTTGGGTATCGCCCAAAGAGGCCGCCCAGGCCGCCAAAGAAGGGGCAATGCTGTTAGATGTACGCACCGCCCAAGAATATACGAACAGCAAGATTCGGGGAAGTATCAATATTCCCCTCCAACAGCTGCGTGAGGGTACCGGTAAATTGAGGCCCAACAGTCGTTGTATCTGTTACTGTGATACCGGTGAGCGCAGTTCGGCGGCAGTATTCCTACTCCGCGAACGCGGCTACGATGCCAGCGTCATGCGCGGGGGACTTTCCCATCTTATGGATCTATTTCGCGAACGGCGCATCCGTTCGACCGAGGGCACCTAAAGACCATTCTAAATCACCGCCTATCTGTTATTCTGGCAGAGGATGCCGGAATAACAAGACGAGAATCAACACCAAAGGTTTCCAATAATTTCTAATGTGCGCCATGACTTGAGGTACCAGCGGGGTGGTCCGTTTTTGCAAGAGCCTCTTCGATGTGTACATCATGCTCATACTGGTGCTCTGCTGCCTCTTCCACCTTTTCTCCAAGAAGTAATGCGGCTTTGGTCGATGACATTACGCCAATCGCTGACCCAGCAAATGAAGCCAGCCAATTATCTTGAAACGACAAGGCAGAAATAAACATCTCGCCAATGCCAAAAGTCTCAAGGAAAAAACCCATCATAACAACCTCGGTGGCAATACCAAGCGATTTAGCAAAGGCCTTGTGTTTTTCTCCATGGTTGTACATCTCATTGACGTGTTCGACCTTTGGCTTGAGTTCCACAATCTTTACGCCAATGCCGGCAACGCTTGCCTCCAATGCCTCGGAAAAAAAATCGAGAATAACAAAGGTCTCGGGCGGTGTCTCCTCGCCTTCTTCTCCTTCCCCGCCGCCATGGTGTGCAGGAGCGCCCGCCACGGAATGCTGGGGCGCGACCGGTATTCCATCATGGGGCGTTTCGATGTGCTGGATCTCAGCATGGTTGCCTACGGGTAGATTCCCCCCAAAAAATCCGAAGACCAACACCAACAATAAAACCATCATCCCCCATACCCCGATGATGACGTATTGATTTTGTTGGGAGATGATAGAAATTATGCTTCTAACTAACATTCCGTACCCCCTTGGCAATAACGTATCACAACCGATAATTTCTCGCCTTGCATTCTACCGTGAACGCTACGGCAAAGGCCGTGCGGCCACCGATGGGTTGGGTTAGGACATGGCTGCGGCATGAGATTTTCCGGAAATAACTTTACTGAAGAATGGGATGAAATGAATGCCTAAACCGAGAAAGAGGCCATCCTGGTGGATGGCTTCGACATTGTTTGGAGCGGGAGTAGCGATGGGGTTGTGGATCGGAGAAGAAACACCCCAACAAACGGTGGTACTGGAACGGGAATGCCCGTTAGTTCCAGTTGTTTCCAGCGTCACAGCCCCATTACCAACACCTGCCCCAACGACCTCTAAGGTGTTGACTCAACCAAAGTCAGCAGAAGTCGAAGGCCCAACGATTGAACAATGGCTGGAGCTTGCCCGACAGGCCCTGGTAGCGAATAACCTAGAGCAGGCCAAGGTCTGGATCAGGCATGTCCTGGATATAGACGCCTATGACCCAGAGGCTGCACTACTGCAAGGGGAGTGGCTCTATCGCACCGGTCGATGCGAAGAAGGTCTGCGCCTGCTGGTCGAGCGACGCGCCTTAGAGCGAGACGCTACACGGTTACGACTCATTGATGCACGACTGGCGGAGTGGCTGCCGGGTTTTGTATCAGGACTGACCGCAGAAGAAGGACTCAATTTCCTCACTTTCTTGATCAGAAACCTCCCCGAGCAAGGGCGCTATTTCCTAGAACTCGCGGAATTACAATTGCGCATGGGAAAGTACCAGGAAGCTAACTATACCCTGACATCAATTCTTTATGATCCCATCTGGGGCGAAAAGGCTCGTGAGTTAGAAACACGGATCGACCACCAGATACTATGGAGCGGTGGCCAACGGTTACCAATGGAAATCCGAGGCCAACAGCATATCGTCATCGCACAAATCAATGGTCACACCGGATTGCGCTTGTTGGTGGATACTGGAGCAAGCCTAACGGTATTGTCCAAGAGTGCCGCACAACAAGCAGCACTAACGATACCCACTACCGCCCGACGTATTCGCTTACAAACCGCCTCCGGGGTCGCAGAGGCACAGATTGCCCAAGTGGCAATCGTGCTGGGAAATTTACCATTGGCAGAGCGCGAGGTAGCGGTGCTTAGTTCATCGATCGGCCCGGATATCGACGGATTGCTTGGCATGGATATTCTGGGTACCTACGAATTTTTGCTAGATCAAGATAACAAGATTCTGTTATTGCAGTCTAAGAAAGTTTTCTAATCATGGACCAACGAAGAATTCAGTTAAGAATAATTATACAGATTCTCGTTAGCCTTATCGCCATGAGCGGCTGGTTTCATACAGAGAGGAAGGCAAGCGCTGCCTCGGATATGCCCGCGCTACAACTGAACCTCGGTGCCTCTTACACCTCGGCTGGGTTAGGTGTGAACTATTTACGATGGAACAATACTGGCCATATTATCCACGATGGGTATGACCAACCCGGCCTTGAGACGGCATCATCTGCCCCGTATCTCAAGCTCGAATATCGCTTGACCGAGAAAACTTGGTTTGAAATGGACTACGAACAAACCGCCATCAATAGCACAGGGAAGGTGCGTAGCCTGACTCACATGCTGGGATTATTCTCCTTCTTTATTTCTCGAGCGGTTGAGGTCAATTACCTAGAGAGGTCGGGACACATCCTGGCAGGATACGATCTATGGAAAAGTGAGGGTCTGTCAATAAGTCCTTACCTCGGTATTTTAGTCGGATATCTTCATGGATGGGTGGGTGCAAAAGGGGTGGGGCAAATTGACAATTCAGTTTGGGGTGGAATCACGGTCGCCGGTCTTCGTTTGGATTGGAGGATATCAGATGCCTGGAAAATGCAATTTCGCACTCACTATGGAATGCTCGACATCAATGATATCCAAGGACACACCCAACGCCTCGTTCTTTCTGGAGAACATCCCCTGGATGTGAATTGGGTGGTAGGTTTGGGGTTGTCGAGACAGCAGCTATCGTTACACTCGACACGATTACAATCATCGGCCGAGTTGGACGCAACTCGGATCGCAACAACCTTATATGTGGGATATAAATTTTGATTCGTAACTGTTTACTCCCCCTCCTGCTGGAAAGGGAGTAGGTAGCGTCAGGTCAGTTAATCACCAAGAAATCGCTCGCTGTCAAAATCGGATGTAGTGTTACACCAATCTGAGCGAATTGTACTTGCTGAGCGGCGGTACCAACACCATCTGCATCGTAGTACAACGCTCCAGTGGGTTTGTTGTAGATAATCCGATCGTTGGCGTCCATTGCTTGAGTTCCTACAACAAATGCACTGACTGCCAATTGCGTGGGCGTTGTAACACTCCCCAATGCCGTAAAAATATCGTCATCAAGTTGCATCTTGTCCGCAATGCCGCCCAGATCATAATCCTGGATGGTATCGACATTGGTGGTAGCACTCAACGCAGCATCGAAGATGAAAATATCCGCACCCCTGCCGCCAAACAGTACATCATTGCCTGCCCCACCCTTCAGAGAATCAATCCCTGCACTACCACGCAGTATATCATTACCACCCAAACCACTCAGGCCATTATTGGCCTCATTGCCGACGAGGGTGTTTGCAAAATTGTTACCTATTCCGTTGATATTCTTCACACCCGTCAAGAACAGATTCTCCAAATTGGTGCCTAGGCTCAAAGTTATACTGGATTGTATCGTATCATTCCCCTGATTGGTCAATTCAACGACAACGTCCCCAATATTATTAACAATATAGGTATCATTACCTCTTCCTCCCGACATTTTGTCCGCACCACCACGTCCGTCAAGAATATTGGCCGCGATATTGCCAGTCAGGATGTTGTTGAGGGCATTGCCATAGCCATTGATATCTTTGTCGCCGGTGAGCGTGAGGATCTCAAAATTATTCGGTAACTCGTAGTTTTTAGATGCTTGGATCATATCTGCGGATCCCTTAACCGCAACTTCAGACAAAAAATCGCTGAAAGAAGTTGGAGCCATCCGTTGAAGTTCATCAAAGGTGAGGGTGAGTCCGCTCAGTTCTAAAGTATTTCCATAACCATTGTCGATGCTGATCGATGATACCGTTCCAGTCAACGTTTTGTTGATAATATCGTAGTTGAAGGAGGCGTCTAACGATATATTAAACTGCCCCTCTGTGCTCGACTGGTTAGTATCACCGGTTAGATTAATGGAGACTGCGTCAGCAGTGATGGAGAAAGAATCAAAAGAAATTGGACCAATAATAGAGGTCCCTGCCTTGTAGGGAGCAGAGAGATTAATACTAGTCAGTTCTGCCGTCCCCAATTCTCCGTGGGAGACATCCAGGATACCGTTATAGGTAAATTCTGCATACACCACTCCATAATTCGGGTCTAAATATTCAGCGTGCACCTGGTTAATCGTATAATCCAAGTCACTTTGATTGAGCAGGTTTAAATTATGCGGATCGGCCGAAAGACCGCTACCACTCACACTGAGATTCGCTAATGGATAGGGCTTGTTACCTGATGGAAAAACGGCAGAGGCGGTGTATTGAGTTCCATCGGCATTGACAACACCTTGTATGGAAAAATTCTCTCCGAATGAATACAGAGGTTGTTCCCAGTTCATCGATAAATAATCAGCAACCGGAGACAAACTCTCCGCCAATGAACCCATATTGCGCTGCAAAGCCTCTATGGAAGAATCCAAACGATTCGACGCAAAAGAAGTAATTAACATTATCATGGACAGATACCTTTCGCGGTGAAGTTGATTGTTACAAAATGATCCGTTTACCGATCAGGCCGGTTCGGGCACCTTACGAAGTACCCTACTGTGCTAGAGGTCTCCAAACAGATGCGTTGGGTCGGGTGTCCCGTACGTCTTTTCTGGGGTCACGCGCCCCGCCACAGTGTCGATCCAGTGGTGATCTAGATCCCCATCGGTCAGTGGACCTAGCTCACAGACCAGGCGAATCTCGTACAGACGTTCGCGCACGGTGGGCGCAGAAGGTGAGGCGCTCATTAGAGCGGTACGCTTTGGATGGTGAGACAATCATGGGATTATCCCATGAAAGAGGATAGTTTTCAAGAAGGATGGCCGACCAGCTAACCGATACGGTTATGGTAATGTACGCCTCTTTGGGGTTTTAAATTTTCAATAATGTCTAACGTGTTACCGGAGGGGTTATGAATCGCTTCCCCTATTACTTCCGAAGAGGCAGGATATTCGTCTTTCTGATGGTATGGCTGTGTATTTTTGTGCTTCCCAGCGCTGGAGTTATGGCGGGCGGTTCTCCGCTAGCTGGGCGGATTGTGTTGGCTGTGATCTACGCCGTGCCCGACGAACATATGCCGGGAGAGTTTACCGAGATCATTCAGGGGATTCAGTCCCGCTCCGATGTTTTAGTGCTCAAACTTGCCATCAATGACCAGGCTACCAATCTATCCGCCTCGATTCGCGCTACTAGCGACGATAAGTTTGAGAGCGCGGAGCAGTCCGATCATAACCCTGAGGGCGACGCTAAATCCACCGTCTCCGACGGAAATAGCCAGATTGCAGTAATCTATCCAGATATCAGTGAGCCCTATCGTAATGTTTTTACCAAGATTATCGAAGGTATCGAGGCGCAGACCAATTCCTCAGTGTTGAGCGTCGCGGTAGGTAAAGGCATGAATCTGATCGAATTGAAAGATCTGCTTAGGCACCAAGATGTTCGCGTTGTGATTGCCCTCGGTCGCCAAGGAATGCAAATAGCCGAAATCATCAACAAGGAATTTGGCATCGTGGTCGGCGGGGTTGTGACCGCACCGGAAAAGGACATCAGCAACCTATCAGTGATTACGCTCTCACCGGACCCTGCCTTGCTATTTTCAAAACTCAAAACCCTCATGCCAGGTATTGCGCGAGTGTTTACGGTCTACGACCCACGACAGAATGAATGGCTGTTGAAATTGGCACGTACTGCCGCGAATGAGCAAAGTCTTGAATTAGTAGCCACCGAGGCCGCAGATCTGAAAAATGCGGTGCACGCCTACCAGAGCATACTTTCCTCGCTCAATAATCGCACCGATGCCCTATGGTTGCCTCAAGACCCGACAACCGTAGAGGAAGGGGTGATATTGCCGATGGTATTACAAGAGGCGTGGAACCGAAATCTAACGGTGTTTTCCAGCAATGTTGGTCACGTGAGCCGTGGCGCACTCTTTTCGCTCTATCCAGATAATTGGGAGATGGGGCGCAATCTGGCTGGTTCGGCCCTGAGTTTCTTGTCTTCCGGCAGATATGCGGTACAAGGCGTGGTTCCACTCAGTAATCTACTGACTGCGGTGAATCTGCGTACTGCCCGACATCTCGGGCTAGGTATTACCAACCAACAGCAACGCTATTTTGACCTGGTATTTCCAGAACCGTAATATCACGGCTAATGGAGGGCATGACCAACGGATCTGATGATGTCCTTACGGGAAGGGGCCAGATTGATACACATATAACTCTCACTCCCTCCTCTTGTTGGCGGGGAGAAAAGTGGTTAGCACGAATCTAACCGAATTCCCGAGACCCGTACTAGTGAGCAGATTCACGCATTACTTCCGCAATTCAACCTATCAGAACCAACTCGACGTTTCTATTACTGTCGGGGTTTTGTGCTTGGCGTTATGTTCCTTTTTGGTCAGTTCCTGGCAAGGTACTCAGCGGGTACGCCGTAATCTGATCGAACAGGGAGAGCATATTACCGAGAGTTTGGCTCGTCAAAGTGTGCTCGCCCTACTCACTGGCTCGTCAGACAATGCGGTCGAGGCGGTGAATACCACCCAAACGTTTCCTGGAGTGGTGAAGCTGGGGATCTACGACAGTAATAACCGCGTACTGCTGGTGCAAGGTGTGGCAGATAACTTATTGACATATGCCACTCCCAATATCATTGGACGAAAGGCAGGGTTGTACTCTGAAACGGATAACGAATGGACTTTTAGCGCTCCGGTATATTCGCGGCACCCCGATGATTCCCCCTTCCAGGCCCAACCGGTTAAACCCGAATGGTTGGGTTATGTAGTCGTGGTTATGAGCAAGGAGACGCTGATCCACATGACGCGGGATCTATTTTTCGCCAATTTGGTTACCTCGTTTTCCTTCGCCTTGCTGTTTCTCTTTCTGATTCATCGTCTGACTCGACGGATGATCCGACCCCTTGAGCAACTGTCAATCGCCATGGCCTGTGCAGAGGCGGGAGAAGAAGGAGTACGTGCCACACCTTCCGGGCCATCGGATATTGCAGCTATGGCCCACTCTTTCAATAATATGATGGATGTATTAGAGGAGCGTAAGACCGAACTGCGCGCTACGCGCGACAAGGCACTGGCATTTGCTCGCCTCAAAGCGGAATTTGCGGCAGTAGTCAGCCACGAGGTCCGTACGCCCATGAGTGGCGTTATCGGTATGTTGAACATCTTAAAGGAAACCAAACTACCCCGGCAGCAGCGCGAATTTGTTAACGTCGCTTGGGGTTCTGCCAACGCGCTGCTTGACCTGATCAACGACATTTTGGATTTCTCCAAGTTGGAGGCGGGTAAACTGGTGTTGGAACAGGTTGAGTTCTCGCCTCGTCAATTGACTGAGGAGGTGATCGATCTGTTTTCTATAGGGGCACACCAAAAAGGGTTGGAATTGGGCTACTTGGCCTCTCCCTTGGTACCGACACGAGTACGTGGTGACCCACAGCGGCTGCGCCAAATTCTCTCCAATCTGATCGGAAATGCAGTGAAGTTTACCCATCAGGGCGAGGTAGCAATTACGATTGAAGCAATCGGCGATGTCACGCGGATTGCCGGGGTTGTCGATCCCAATACAAACCAAACCTCAGATATTACTGCTAGTAGGGTGGCGGACGTATTACTACAATTTGTAGTGAGTGACACCGGTATTGGTATCGCACCCGAAGCGCAGGGACAACTATTCGAGTCGTTTGCCCAGGCGGACTCATCTACCGCCAGGAAATACGGTGGTACCGGATTAGGTCTGGCAATCTCCCGGCAACTGGTCATTTTAATGGGGGGCGAGATTGGGATTGAGAGTAAGGTGGATTGCGGAAGTCGGTTTTGGTTTACCCTACCATTGTGCGTGGCCGCCGAGCCATCCGAGAAGGTGGCGATGCCACCGCCATGGTCGATTCTGGTGGCAGAGGAAAGCACAATCATTCGTAACTTTCTGGCACAGAATCTGAATTCTTGGGGGTCAACCACAACCAATGCCTATTCCACGGTCGAGGTCCTGGCTGCGCTACGCACCGCCGCAGCACAGGGTAGACCTTTCGACTTGGTAATTACTGATGTTTCCTTCGCTTTGGCTGGAGGGGGAGAACTAATTCGCAACATTCATAGTGACTATACCCTGGCCGATACTCGTACCATTTTAATGGAACGATTTGGGAGCGAGGTGGAGGCGGGGATTACGGAAAACTGGGATGTCGATGCCTATCTGGCCAAACCTTTGCATCTCGACCGGCTACGTAATTGTCTCCTTGGTTTAGCAAAAGAAGGGAACTGTGAATTCGTAGAGAAACCAGCAACCACTACTGAAGATGCTCCGTTGAAACCTTATCGGGTGTTGGTGGTGGAAGACAATGCCACCAATCAAATGGTGGCAGTCGGTATGCTCGAAATGATCGGTTGCCACGGCATTCCAGTTGCCAGTGGTCGGGAGGCACTGGAGATTCTGCGGAATGAACGTTTCGATCTGATACTCATGGATTGCAACATGCCAGAAATGGATGGTTATGAAACAACCGCCCATATTCGAGTACTTGAGGAAGAACTTACCTGGGGAGCGGGACAACGGATACCCATTATCGCAGTAACCGCTAATACTCGTTTGATGGATAGGGAGCGCTGCCTATCTGCAGGGATGGACGATTACCTCAGCAAACCGTTTACCCTCGATGGTTTGATGGCAAAGATCCATCATTGGAGTGGCCTTGAGCTATCCTGTCGACCAATTACCTTAGATGTTTCCACTGCTCCCACCAATCAGTACGAACCATTGGATAACAAGGTCTTGGCAACCTTGCGTGAGGCATTGGGAGATACCTTTGGTCAGGCCCTTCAACCATTTCTCGAAGATACGCCGGTTTATTTGGAACGCCTCGCCAAGACATTGGTCGTTGAGGATTGGCAGGGGGTACGTCAGGCCGCTCATGCAATCAAGGGTAGTGCCGGTAACCTGGGGGCGATGCACTTTTCCCGGTTGGCCAAGCAATTGGAAGACATTGCGATCGTGATGCTCAATAGCGATTCTTCCTCCCCCACAGAACTGGAGGGTCACCCTGGAGAGCAATCTCTGGACAAATTACGAGAGGAATACAAACAGGTCAGCCAGGTCCTCGTTGCCGAAATTCAGAAACAGGTTTCGATGCCAGTGGTAACGAAACAACAATCGGCGTTGGTTCTAGTCGTAGATGACGACCGTAGCACCCGCGCCGCATTGCGCTATGCCCTGCAACGCGATGGCTTTCGCGTCGATGAGGCCTGCGATGGTATGCAGGCATTGGCCATGGTCGCACGCATCCATCCAGACGTGGTGCTCATGGATGCGCTAATGCCGGTCATGGATGGATTTACCGCTTGTGCCAAATTGCAGGAAATGCCTGGTGGGGCGGAATTACCAGTAATCATCGTAACCGCGCTGGAAGATACCGGTTCGATTGAACGCGCATTTACCGTTGGTGCCCGCGACTATATCCCTAAACCACTCCACCTCACAGTGGTAAACCAACGTGTGCGGCGCATCGTGGAAAACAGCCAATCCGAGCGGCACGTGCGGCGTTTGGCCTATAACGATACCCTGACTGGGTTGGTGAATCGCTTGATGTTCGTGGATCATCTCGAGCGACGTTTGGCCTATGCCCGAGACAATGGTCAGCAATTGGCAGTATTGTTCTTGGACCTGGACCGTTTCAAATATGTCAACGATACCATGGGACACGATATTGGTGACCGTTTACTCGTTTCGGTAGCCCGACGGATCAAGCACTGTGTCCGAGATACCGATTGTGTGGCACGTTTCGGTGGTGATGAATTTACTATTGCCCTGGAAGATCTGGCCAATCCTGCGGCAGCGACGACTACGGCACAAAAGGTACGTTGTGCCCTAACGACCCCTTTCAATATTGGTGATCAGGAACTTTTTGTCTCCACCAGCATCGGGATCTCGGTCTTCCCCCATGACGGTACCGAGGTCGGCACCCTATTAAAACATGCCGATACTGCTATGTATCGAGCGAAGAAGAATAATACCGGGTACGCCTTTTACGAACCGGAAATGGAATCTTCCCTCTCGGCCCATCTACAAATGGAAAGTGCGCTACGCCATGCCCTTGAACGCGACGAATTAGTGATGTTTTATCAACCCAAGGCCGAGGTGGCGACCTGGATACCTAGTGGAATGGAGGCCCTAATTCGCTGGCGTCATCCGCAATGGGGTTTGGTTTCGCCAGTCGAGTTTATTCCAATCGCGGAAGATACCGGATTGATCCTCCCCATTGGTGAGTGGGTACTGCGTACCGTTTGTGCCCAACTCAAGTCTTGGCAAGATACGGGGCTGCCAGTATTGCCGGTAGCGGTGAATCTCTCCGGCCTTCAGATTAAACAACCCGATCTAGTCAAAATTGTAGCCGACATCCTTACGGAGACCGCGCTCGAACCGCGCTTGCTCGAATTAGAAATCACCGAAAGTGTCCTCATGGAACATGCCAAGGAGACACTGGCAACCTTGCATCAATTGAAAGAAATTGGAGTGACTCTGGCCATTGATGATTTCGGAACTGGCTATTCCTCACTTTCCTACCTGAAGCGTTTCCCGGTGGATACGCTCAAGATTGATCGGACTTTCGTGCACGATGTGCATACCAGCCCGGATGATGCTTCCATTATCACCAGCATTATTGCACTGGCCCATAGTCTACGGCGCACGGTAGTGGCAGAAGGGGTGGAAACAATCCAACAGCGTGAATTTCTTGTACAGGCCGGATGTGATTACATTCAAGGCTACTTGTTGGCTA
Source organism: Gammaproteobacteria bacterium (assembly GCA_963575655.1). NCBI lineage: Bacteria > Pseudomonadati > Pseudomonadota > Gammaproteobacteria > Gammaproteobacteria bacterium. Next base: position 48,943 of record CAUYTY010000195.1, read on the forward strand.
AACCACTACCCGCAGAAGAGTTTGAGAGATGGCTATCGACCAGTGTTGACAGGCAATACCAGCTTTCCGACAAGGTCTAACGGGACATAATCATCACCCCCTCCTGCTGGAGAAGGGAGGGAAATGGTTACAACGGGTCAATATCCGAACTAACTTACAGATTATTAAAAGGCGATGGTCAACTTCAGTATTCTAATTAATCACATCACTGCGAGGGTGCTACGTATATCTGGTCCTATTCGTGCCCAATGGTTATCTTGGCTAGTATTCATCGTTTCCCTTGTTATCACCTATCATGTATGGAGTAACGCACAATATAACACCATGCAGATCCAGAAGGTCGAATTCAATTGGATTGTGAACAATGTCGATGCCGAGATTGGTAAACGTATTAACACCTATGAACAGGTTATGAGGGGGCTGGATGGGTTATTCTCACGGGATACTCTCGTTACGCGAAATGAATTCCATGACTACATCGACAAACTGAACCTGGTAGAGAGCTATCCCGGTATTATGAGTATCCGATTTATACCGATCATTCCAATGATAGAAAAAGATCTACACATTGCGGCTCTCCGCAAGGAGGGTTTCTCCGCATATACGATTTTTCCCGAGGGCCAGCGTGATATTTATGCCCCTGTGGTTTACGTAGAACCATTTGCCAACCACAATCAAGAAGTTCTTGGTCATGATATGCTCTCCGATTTGAAGTTTCCATTCCCAGGAGAATCGCCGGGGGTACGTTTCACCTCCATGGAACAAGCCCGTGATTCTGGTAATGTCACCGTTTCTGGTAAGGTTCGTCTGGGATCTGAAACCGGAAAAGATGGGCAATCCTATTTTATGATGTTTCTCCCCCTCTACAAATACAATTCCCCACATGCCACCTTGGACGAGCGCCGCCACAACATCAGAGGTTGGATATGCTCAGTCCTCAGCACCAACGAAGTAATGAATGGCATTGTCAATCAGTATCCCGAAATTAATACCCATGTTGACATAGAGATCTATGATGATACTGAGATGTCAATGCAATCGATGGTGTACGACGCAGATCATTGCGGTACTGGTATCAATTATAGGGATACTTGTCTCCAACAGATAAAAACCATCAAGATTTCTGGGCACCCTTGGACGGTGATGATCCATTCTTTGTTTAATGCTGCCGGAGAAACTAATGGAGAAAAATCATTAATCATCATTGGTTCCGGTGTCGGCCTAAGTCTCTTCTTCACTATATTTACCTGGCTGTTGATACGCGACCGAATGCGTGCACTGCAAGCAACGCTAGCGGTGAAACAAATCAGCCGCAAAAACGAAATGCTGCTACGCACTGCCAGCGATGGAATCTATATCTTTGACCGTGAAAGTAATCTACTTCAAGTAAACGATGCGTTCTGTAGGATGCTCGGCTATACGCAGGCGGAAATGCTTAGCATGAATGTGACACAATGGAATGCGCAATGGTCTAAGGAACAGAACATGAGAAGGATTGATGCACTTGGAAATACTAATCAGACGTTTGAAACACTCCATCGCCACTGCGACGGCCACGTTATTGATGTTGAAGTTAATGCCTCACGGATAACGATTGATGGCCAAGAATTGATCTGCAATTCCGTGCGTAATATCACCAATCGTAAACGGATGGACAGGGAATTGCGCGCCAGCGAGGAGCGTTGGAGCTTTGCCCTGGAAGGCTCTGGCGACGGAGTATGGGATTGGGATTTGCAAACCGGAGAGATTGTATTTTCCGCACGTTACAAGGAAATCTTGGGGTTTCCTAGAGAAACTAACTGGAAAAATCTTGCTGATTGGAAAAACCGCGTTGACCCACGGGATATGCAGCAGGCTATGTCGAATTTGGAGGCGTATCTGGATGGCAAGTTTCCTACCTACGCCGTTGAATATCGCATGTTATGCCAGGATGGTAGCTGGAAGTGGATACTTTCCCGTGGCATGGTGGTGAATCACGCAGATGATGGTCGTCCCCTACGCATGATCGGGACGCATACCGATATCACGGAACGTAAACATATCATAGAGGCCATCAGAAAGAGTGAAGCCCAACTCCGTCTCCTGCTGGATTCCGCCGCCGAGGCAATCTATGGGGTTGATGTGCAAGAGAATTGTACATTTTGTAATCCCTCATGCGTCCGCCTACTCGGCTACCAATCTGCCGATAAATTGATCGGTAGAAATATGCATGAATTGATTCACTATCAACGCACGAATGGCAATCCTTTCCCGGCAGAACAATGCCCGATTGTTCAGGTAATTCAGACCGGAAAGCGGGCACATGTCGACCATGAGGTGTTTTGGCGCGCTGACGGCACCTCTTTCTTTGCGGAATATTGGTCGTATCCGCAAGTCTTCGATGATGTAATTGTGGGGGCAGTGGTCACTTTCTTAGACATCACCGAGCGGGTGCTGGCCAATGAAAAACTACTCAAACTCTCTCGCGCCGTAGAAAATAGTCCAGCGAGTGTCCTAATCACTGATCCAAAAGGAACGATTGAATACGTTAATCAAAAATTTACCACTGTTACCGGATATCTTGCGCATGAGATCATCGGCCAGAACACAAGAATTCTAAATTCTGGCAAAAACTCTCGGGAGTTTTACCAGAACATGTGGGAGACCATATCATCCGGCAACGAATGGCGCGGTGAAATCTGTAATGTAAAGAAAAATGGTGAGCTTTATTTGGAATACGCCCTTATTTCTCCCATCCGTGACGATAGCGGAGTCATTACTCATTTCGTAGCGGTCAAGGAAGATATTACTAAGCAAAAACGGATCGAGCAGGATCTAAAAAAGGCCTTGGCTGATGCAGATTCCGCAAATCGTGCCAAGAGTGATTTTCTTGCTAATATGAGTCATGAACTGCGCACCCCGATGAACGCAATTATCGGGTTTAGCCATTTGTGCCTACAGACTGATCTTTCTCCGAAACAGTCCAGTTACTTGCACAAGGTTAATGTCTCTGCTAAAACGCTGTTGAATATTATTAACGATATCCTGGACCTTTCTAAAATTGAAGCAGGAAAAATGGAGTTGGAACAGATTCAATTTAGATTAGAGCATGTGATGGGTAATCTGGCAACTGTTATTTCCACCCGCACCGAAGAAAAGGGGCTGGAGTTGTTGTTTAACATATCTCCCCAGGTTCATCATCACCTAGTTGGTGATCCGCTGCGGCTTGGGCAGGTACTACTCAATTTAGCTGGTAACGCTGTTAAGTTCACCGACCACGGTGAGGTAGTGGTGCTGATTGAGGTGGAAAGGGAAACCGTAGAGCATGTCACGCTCCGCTTTACGATCCAGGATACAGGTATTGGTATGACGCAGGAGCAGACCAATAAACTGTTTCAAGCCTTTACCCAGGCCGATACCACAACTACCCGTAAATTTGGCGGTACTGGTCTAGGACTATCCATCAGCAAAAAACTGGTGAGTCTAATGAATGGAGAGATATGGGTGGAAAGCACCCCTGAGGTAGGATCGAGATTTATCTTTGTGGTTGGTTTCCAAAAGGTGATAGAACCACTTAGTGCGGCACGTTATTTACCGAACCCTGACTTGCGTGGCCTGCGCGTATTGGTAGTGGATGATAACGAGAATTATCGCAGGATTTTGGAGTCCTATCTGACATTGTTTACTTTCCAGGTTACCAATGCCCCCGATGGTTTTGAGGCGTTACAAATTATTCAACAAGCATCCCAAAATGGAAGAACTTACCACCTCATAATTCTTGACTGGAAAATGCCTGGTTTGAGTGGCATTGAGGTGGCGCGGAAGATCCGCGAAATGGTTGATTTAACCAAGGCCCCAAAGATCTTGCTACTCTCTTCTTTTAATCAAAACGAAATTACGCAAAACCTCGAACACGATATTGTTAATGGAATATTGGCCAAGCCCTTTCAGATCAATGAACTGTTTAATACGATCATGGATATCTTTGGACGTGGTTCACTTCAGGAAGATATCGATACGGAAACTGAAGATCTTGGCAAGATAAAGGCCAAGCTTCACACCCTGCGTGGGACTCAGGTGTTGTTAGTCGAGGACAATAGCATCAACCAAGAACTGGCTTCAGAACTTCTCTCCGAGTTTCAAATTGTGGTCACCTTGGCAGAGAATGGCGAACAGGCCCTGCAATGTATTCAAAAGCAAGACTTCGATTTGGTGCTGATGGACATTCAAATGCCTGGGATGAATGGCCTGGAAACTACTCATCACATTCGTGACAATCCTCGTTTTCGAGAGCGCCCCCCCATCATTGCTATGACGGCCAATGCCCTATTGGAGGATCGAGAAAAGTCTCTATCCGCAGGTATGCAAGACCATTTGGATAAGCCTATCGATCCCCGCGCCTTGTACGAGGTCCTAATTACCTGGATAGCCCCTCGTAGCGCCAGCAATAAATGTGAATCGCTCCCTGCACCGCCTCTTGCAAACGGAGATCTGGGTGAGATTATCCTTCCAAGCCTATTGTCTGGAGTGAACATTCGATCTGGTTTATCTCATCTGACGGGTAATCGCAGGCTTTATATTCGCCTGCTGTCCCGCTTTCGAAATATGAATAGCGGCGTTATTGATGAGCTGAAAAGGCTTTTGGCTAACGGAGAGCTAAATACTGCTCGCCGAGTACTGCATACCCTCAAGGGGAATGCGGGCAATTTGGGCATGGATACCCTGTATCAGGTAGCTATAGAAACGGAAAAAAACTGGGAAAAGGCTGGCAGCCCGGAACGGATGGGACAACTCCTACTCCCGCTAAAACACTCCCTGGACATAGTTTTGTCCAGTTTAGCAACCCTACCCAAAGAATTGGATAGTACCGCTGTGGCCGCAGCCACCAGCATCGATCCGCATCGGATTTTGTTCCTAACCGGGGAGATGATCACCCTCCTGGACCAGGATATTGCCCAGGTGATGGACCACATGGAGGAACTTCGTACCCTCTTGCGGGGAACTCCACACCATTCACTGTGTAACAACGTGGCTACCAGCTTGGAAGAATTCGACACCGACCGTGCCCAAGAACTTCTGCAGGAGTTGCGTGCCACCTTTTCAATAGGTGTATGAACGAATCCCTGGGCTTTCGCTGAGCCATTCCAGTTAGCATTGGTAATGCCAGCGTAATAGGTTATCTTATTTCCATCTAAGTTACTGGGTGGTGCCTTACGTTGACCTAGCTGGCAGAGCTGGAAAGGAAATCCACTCATGAACTGAGCAAACATGATCGGTAAAATCAGCAGTCATGGCTGGTGTTCGATCTTTCCATTTTCCACGATCATCTTTAATACGTAACCCAAGTTGCCACCTACGGTCTCAAGCCATAATTCTTTCCAGACAAGTAATTTTCTGGTCGCCCTCCCTCCAACCCCTTTCCGTTGGGAGGGGGTTGGAGGGAGGGCGACCAGAAAATTACTCAATGTAGGTAGCAACTTGGATTATTTAAGTCCGCGAATTATATAGGGACACAATAGCCCTTATTATACATTCATGAGCCAGTCATCGAATTGAATTCCCGGAAAATAATACCATACGAGAAATATCGAAGAGAGGAACCTATGTTAGAACAGAATAAACAGAACAAACAGAATAGGCCGAAGATATTGATCGTAGACGATGTGGTCGAAAACATCCAAATTCTAGTAGAGGGATTGAGGGATGATTACAGAATAGTACCGGCATTATCTGGAGAAAAGGCCTTGGCTATAGTTGAGATATCTCCACGACCGGACCTGATTCTCCTGGATGTGATGATGCCCCACATGGATGGTTTTGAGGTGTGTCGCCGACTGAAGTGTAATCCGAACACGGCGGATATTCCGATTATTTTCATTACCGCCATGAACGACGCACGGAGTGAGATAGAGGCTTTGACTATTGGGGGCGTGGATTTTATTACCAAACCTATCCAACCACTGGTGGTCAAGGCGCGGATCGAAACCCATTTGGCCTTGCGCAGGGCCTACCAAGATTTGGCGGCCAGTAATAAACAGTTACGCAGGGAGCGGGAACTTATCGAGGATATCCTCCTCACTACGCGCAAACAGCCGCTCTTGCAGGAAAGCTTCATCCGCACCCTATTGACCCCAGTGGAACGGACGGCAGGGGATGTTTTCTTCTTGAGGCGGCGCCCTGATGGTTATCTTCACGCCTTCATAGGCGATTGTACTGGTCATGGCTTACCTGCTGCGATTGTGGGTCCCATGGTGATGGATATCTTCCATGTGATGACCAGCAAGGGATTTCCGCCGGAGGCAATTCTGCTCGAGATCAATAATAAACTGCTGCACCACGTGCCCGCAAATATCTTTATGGCTGGTAGTTTTCTCGAATTGACTCCCGGCCTGGACTCCCTTTATTTATGGAATGGTGGTATGCCGGATGTGTTATTCTTGCGGGGGCACGAGTGGTTTCTGACGGGTTCATCCGACCAGCTACCCCTGGGGGTTGTCCCAACGCTATCCATGGATAATTTCCGTAACTTGATCCCTCTTCAGTCGGGGGATCGTATCTATCTTTATTCGGACGGTGTAGTGGAAACAAAATCTCCCTGTGAAGAAATGTTTGGGATAGAAAGATTGAAAGCATTTCTTATGGAGTTGTCTAGTGCTGGGGGGGATATTAATCAATTATTATCAGAACTCAACGCTTTTCGTGGGGAGGCGGTTGCGGAGGATGATATTACTGTGGTGGAGATTCTCATCCCGTAGCTAACTAAAAGGTTTTGACCTGGCAAACCGGCCACCGGTGTAAAGTTGCACAGGGATGCTGAGCTGCCCCCTCGTAACCGTTCACTCCCTCCCTCCACCCCTCTCTCCTTAGCAGGGGCAAAGGAACAAAAAAAGTAATCTAATTCATTACGTTATCTCACCTTCTCCCATCATGGAAAGGGGGCCGGGGTGAGGTGGTCTGGTGAGTTGGGGAGGGGAAAGTGAACGGTTACGCCCTCTCTTCTACGCGACTTTACGCTGGGAGCCCCTTCATGGATAATTGGTCAGCCGCCTAAATCTACCTGGTTTCTAGGTGACCGTTAGGAAACGCTGCCCCAATCGTAACAAGAGATAGAAATGCGCTTTTCCATCTACCGCTATCACCCAGAGATTGACGCCGCGCCGTATATGCAGGATTACGACCTCGTTGTCGAGCCTGGGATGATGTTATTGGACGCCCTATTGCGTCTCAAGGCTCAAGACGAGACATTGACCTTTCGTCGCTCTTGCCAGGAAGGGGTTTGTGGTTCCGATGGCCTGAACGTCAATGGTCAGAATTGTTTGGCCTGTATTACTGACCTCAAAGATCTCAAGGAACCCATCGTTATCCGCCCCTTGCCCGGCCATCCGGTGATCCGTGACTTGGTGGTGGACCTGACCCAATTCTACCGACAATACGAGGCAGTCAAGCCCTATTTGATTGTGCATGACCCAGAGCCAGAGATCGAATATCTTCAGACACCAGCAGAGCGCGACTCATTGGATGGACTCTATGAGTGCATTCTTTGTGCTTGTTGTTCTAGTGCTTGCCCATCGTTCTGGTGGAATCCCAGCCGTTTCCGTGGTCCGGCGGCGTTACTGCAGGCCTACCGTTTTCTGTCCGACAGTCGGGATCAAGCCCAGCACGAACGACTGGGGGATTTAGATGGTCCCTACGCGCTCTATCGCTGCCATACCATTATGAGCTGCGTAGAAGTCTGTCCAAAGGGGCTGAATCCTAGCCTGGCAATTACCAAGATCCGCGCGATGATGCTCAAGGATGCTATTTAAACGGGGCATTAGAAATTATCTGGAGATGATCGAGGAGACCTTCGTTGGAACGAGTTGAGGTATCAGCCGAATCAACTACCTCCCCCAGTGCACAAACACCGGAGCGATTGCGGCGGCTTACGTGGGCCTGTCGGCGGGGAATGCGAGAACTTGATCTTCTGTTGGCGGCCTTTCTCGAACGACGCTATGGTCATTTGCCCGTGACCGAGCAACGTATTTTCGAAAACTTGTTAGAATATCCCGATCCACTTCTCTACGATTATTTAATGGGGCGACAGCCCCCAACCGACCTGATAACTGCCCATGTCATCCAGCAAATCCAGCGAGCCCTTACAGATTGATCTGTGCTCGTCACCGCACCTGGCGTTATTCTTACTAGTGGCCCACGGTACAGCTCTAGCTGTAATACCGCTTCTGACTCTGCCAATCTGGGCCGTATTGGGGGTAGCGTTGGGGGTAGCCATGAATTTGGTGACCACGCTATATACCTATGCACTACTTCGTGGTAAATCTGCTGTGGTACGTTTGGTATGGACTGGCGAAGATAGTTGGATCCTGGTTTATGCAAATGGTGTAGTACGTAAGGCTGAACTAATACCGGGTAGCTTTGTCCATCCCTTTCTAGTGGTGCTTTCCTTTCGCGTCGCAGAAGCCCATTTCCCGCTGCATCGCTGTTCCGTAATTCTCGCCTCCGACTCCGTGAACCCAACTATCTTTCGTCGTTTGCGGGTACGATTGCGCTCAGGATAGTCGTCCTGTTTTTCTGGTGTCGTTCCGATTTTGTCCCCCTAAATTACCAGCGCGGAGCACCATATCATGTCACCACCAATCACCTACCCTACAGGTTTTCCCAAGGACTTCCTCTGGGGGGCTTCAACTTCCGCATACCAGATCGAGGGGGCATTGTATGCCGACGGTCGTGGACCTTGCGTATGGGATACCTTTACGGCTGCCGGCAGGATCCAAGATGGCAGTACTGCAGCACAGGCTTGTGATCACTTCAGGCGTTGGCGCGAAGATATCGCATTAATGCAACAGGCCGGCTTCAATGCGTACCGGTTTTCCATCGCGTGGCCGCGAATAATTCCAACCGGTACGGGAATGGTCAATAATCGTGGACTCAGTTTCTATGACCGATTGGTGGACGAATTGCTAGAGGCAGGTATTCGGCCAATGGCCTGCCTCTATCATTGGGATTTACCTCAACCACTGGAGGATCGAGGCGGATGGTTCGGGCGTGAGATTATTCAGCCATTTGCCGAATACGCTCAAGTCGTTGCACGTCGCCTCTCGGATCGTGTCAAAGATTGGATGATGCTCAATGAATCGAATGTGGTATCGATCTTCGGCTACGGGGTGGGTGAGCACGCCCCTGGTCATAAATTGGGCGAAGAAGGTATTCTCAAGGCACTCCACCATCAGAACTTGGCCCAAGGTATGGCATTACGCGCCATGGCCAACGAACGTTCGGAATTAACCCTGGGTACCGTTCTTAACCTTCAGCCCTGTCGTGCCGAATCTGAACGACCGGAGGATATCGCTGCGGCCCTTCGTTGGGATGCTGTGTGGAATCGGGTGGCACTCGATGGTCTACTGCGTGGCCAAATCCCCGAGGTATTAGCGGAACGCATGATTAATATTGTCCAACCCGGTGATGAGGAGATTATTCGTTATCCTATCGATCTACTGGGGATCAATTATTATTCACGGATGACAATGAAGCATGAAACCGGTCATCCTTTTGATGTGTGGTGGGGAGATCCGCACTGTGACCGTTGGACGTTTATGAATTGGCCGGTGCAACCCGATGGTCTTTACGACTTGTTGGTCGAGTTGAAACAGAAATACGGCAATCTGCCGGTATACATTGCCGAGAATGGAGCCGCCTATGACGATCAGGTCGATGATTATGGTGCGATCCACGATGTGGAGCGCGTTCGTTTTATCAAGGATCACTTGGAAGAGGTGAGCCGTGCCCTCCGTGATGGCTGCAATGTGAAGGGCTATCTGTGTTGGAGTTTGCTCGATAATTTCGAATGGGCCTTCGGTCTGTCCAAGCGTTTTGGCATTGTGCGTGTCGATTATGACACGATGGCACGCACCCCCAAAGATAGCTACCGATTTTTCCGCGCGGTGGTCAAGGCGTCGCGGGGATTATCCGAATAGCTAACGGACGTAACCACTCAGGTAACGCCGTTGGCGTTACCTGAGTGGTTACTAACCCAAGTTGCTACCTATGCGATGAGAAACGAAAGAAAACCTCTCCCTCCGGGAGAGGGGAGAAAAGCGCGCTAGGTAGCAACTTGGGTTTACCAACTTGGGTTTACCACATCTATCTCAGGGCTTTTAACACTCAAGGATGGAGGCTAAAAGTGGGGCCTGTTCCAGAAAAGTTTTTCACGTAACACATCGAAGAAGCACCAAGTCTTATAGTGAATCATATTTACATAGTCTTTGCAGCTCTCAAATACAAAGGTGAGGCCGTTATAGCTATCCAACTGGCTAATCTTCTGACCGTCACCTTTGACCGATACCCAGTGCGTCGTATTTAAGGACCGTTTAGGTTTAACATTTACGACAATCTTGTTGTGTCCACCCACAATAAGCGGTCGACTAGTAATAGACATTGGCGCGATGGGGAGAATTTGTAATACATCAAGATCTGGCGAGAGGATCGCCCCACCGACATTTAATGCGTAGGCAGTGCTACCCGTTGGTGATGAGATAATAACACTGTTGGCACTATGAGTCCCGGCATGAGAATTGCGATCGTCGTTGTTAATGCTCAGTGAATAGGTAATCGCCCGGTCGGACTCTGCATCAGAGATCACAAAGTCGTTCATGGCATAATAGACGTTATCACCTAAACGACATTTCAATGCAGAGCGCCGTTCTACGAAGATATCGATACCTCTAAAAATATCCAGGATGGTAGAGGCCGCGTAATGCGGATCGAATTCGGTAAGGAATCCGAGATTTCCCGTGTTGATCCCGATGAGATAATCGTTATTCTTAACCGCATAACGCGCGGCAGTTAGCACCGTACCGTCTCCACCAATGGCAATAAAAAGGACCTTGCTGTCTTGGTGTCTTCCCCGTTGCTGCCGCTCTTCAAATTCTCGAGAAAAATTTTCCTGCTCCGCCTGGTACAGGTTAGGGTCAACATCAATGACATCCACCGTTGGATAGTGGTCATGCAATATTGCAGTAATCGATGCGGCTACTGAGACAATAAATGGATCGTTGGGATTATTCACCTTGCGAACAATAATTACGGTTCTGAATTTTGGGAGCATGATTAATCCGTCATTAGAGGTCTTTGGTGCGACTCTACGATCATTGTTTTTGCCTTGGTCACCGTTTCATCAGATTGTCGCCATCCCCGCCAGAACATCACTACCATTAAGATCAAAACCAAAACAACCGTTCAAATCCTTGCCGAGAAGGGAGAATTAGTCGCAGTGATGCTAGGGTGATATTTGGGTGACGCTTACCAAGGTAGGCGTAGTGTATCGATCAAAACCAACGGTTTCATCTATTTTTCGGTATCAAGCCAAGCGGTGGGCAAGTCGAAGGGAGCTTGGGGTGATTTCCGAGGATGTCTCTCGGAAATCACCCCAAGCTGTCACAATGATGACAAGGTAACTATTGCTGGTGCACCTCCGGTGCCTCCTTGGGATTAGTAGGCGGAGTAGCAACCTCTTCCAATGGGGGTTGCATGGCTGTTGGTGATGTAGTCGGGGCTGAAACCGTTGCCGTGGTCTTGGCTGGTGTAATCAGCTTGTCCCGTTTTGCCTCCAGTAATTCCTTGACCGTAAAATCCGCAACCTTAAAGTAATGGGGCGAACTTGAACTCTTCAGAATGTATTCCGTTCCTTTTTCGGGCTCCTTCCCATTCGCTGTCTTCTCTTCTTTCCCTGAGTCAGGTTTGGAGAATACATAACTGCGTTGCTCCCCCGCTTGCGTGGTAACAGACAAGGTCAGGACGGGGGCCTCTTGTCGATACGCGAGCTGATTCTCCTTACCCAATACGGATTCTGGGGTTAGATTTGCAAGCTGACTGACCAGGGTTTCGACTTCTCCGCTGTTGAGTTCTTCCCCGGGGGCAAGTTTGGTCACCTGCCATTTTCCTTTCTTAGATTCTTTACCCCCCTGTTGATTGTCGTTCTGGCTACGCACCAGAGCTAGGTCGGCGAGGGTAATCTGGGTAATCTCGTCCGATTTTAGATTTAGGATGGTCTTGTCAGCCCATTGATTAGGGGCAGGACTCACCTCGTAGACGGCGAGATCCAGATTATAAACCGCATCCTCGTTGTCGGCCCGACCATAGACCTGGCGGAATCCCGGCGAATCTCCCAGCCAAAGCGTCGCCAACGTTTTGTCTCCGGCCGCCAGTGTTACCTTATGTTCGTAGGCAGCGGGACTGACCTTGAAACGTTTGAGCGCGACCGAACTGGTGGCAATCGGGATGCGTTTACGTAATTCCACCAGTCGACCGACAAACGCCTCCGTTTTGCTCGTAAGAGCAGCGAAACCGGACAGCACGGGCAACGACCAGGAATTTCCGTGATGCTCCAGGACGAGAGCCGCCTTATTGGGTTGTTCGATGGTGATGCGGTCCACTGCTTTGCTATCAAAATGCAACAGCGGTTCGCCACTGGTTACACTGGCAATACCACCGCCAATGGTTCCCAGAAACACTGCCAATACCAATTGCACCCCTAACGCTATACCCAAAAAACGAATGAGTCGATTCATGGCTCATGCCCCCCCGAGATTCAGCACGGTTTGATAATGATGCAAACGCTTGGTCCGACTGCGGCGCTGTAAGAAATAGACCGCCGCCAATCCACCCAAGGCTAGAGCATAATTGAGATACTCCCAAAACATCTGATCGCTACGATCCATGGGTAACAACATCCGCGAATACTGTCCACGTCCGCGGAGAGCCAACAATCCCTGATCCTCCAAAGACCAATCGACTGCGTTTTGGACCAATTGCACGGGTTTCAGGTAGTGGGTACCGGTTGCCTGTGATGCCAATTCGAGGGCCGTATCGCTAAGGAAATTGGCAGAACTGAACAGAATCAACCGTGCCGAGGCCGAAGAATGATCGATCTTTCCAGTGACTACCGGTTTATCCTTACCCGCATCGGCCTTCTTTTCAGCGGTAGGATTGTCTTCAGATGGTTCCTCGCCTTCAGGTTTGGCATCTGCCGGTTTGGATTTATCTGCGGTTTTTAGCAGCGGCGAGGGTTTACCCTTGAAGTAGCTGTCAAAATGGCCCTCCACGACGACCCCAAGGAGGTTAGCATTGGCCGATTTACCCTCGGGAAAACCAAGGCGACCGTAGGCCGAGAAATTGGGTTGGATATTCCCGGACGACGAAGTCCACGCCCGTGCCGAACTGTGCAACAATTCAGTGAGGGTACGATCCTTATTGCGCTCGTGGTCGATTTCAATCGGTGATGCCCAATTCATGGTAACCTGACCGAGGCCCGAGGTAATGCCGCTGGTGCGATCCATCCCACTCTCGCGGAGGTCCGGGAAATAGGGATAGGCTACAGAGCGCAATTCCTGAACCATAAAGCCGCCGAGGTCACGCTGCACTGGAATCGGAAAGGGAGTATTTTGCGGATCGAGCACCATCGATTTACCCAAGGTAACGCCCAGTGCTCCCAACCAATTTTCCAACCCAGTATCTTGGGGCTTGGCTGAGATTTCCTTGCGACCTTGTTCGATGTGGTAGGTAGAGGCGGAAACGAGTACGGTCCCCCCCTGCATCATGAATTGGTCGATGGCGAAGACTTGTTTCTCATCTAAGGATTCCGGCGCCAATACCATCAACAGATCTGCCTCGTTGGGGACCTGGCCGGATTTTAGATCGGTCTCGCGGAGTACCGCGTCCTCACCCAGCTTACGGCGTAACTCTTCAAAACCTGGACCACTATCCATCCCGAACTGAGCCATCTGCGGATTACCTTGCGGCGCATACAGGGCAATGGTTCTGAGGAAACCAGGGCTTAGGCGTTTAAGACTTGCCTCAATGGCGTGTTTGAGTCCCGCAGCGTCCAAACCCTCCGGTAACGGGATCGGTACCGTCTGCCCATCGGAATCGAGCAGCATATAGAAATAGAAGGTCGTCTCATCCAATAGACCCAATGCTAGGGGGCGGAAACCATATTTCTTGGCGATCTCCTTGGCCAATTCTCCATTACCAGCATCAGGGTCTTGAATATCGACTGAAAACTTCCCTGCCGCCTTTTGTTTTAATTCCTCTAGGACCCCGTCCAGGTCTCTACGTAAAGTCGGTAAAGGTTTCGGGAGGCGGTCTTCTGGGGAGATAAAGCCGCGAAAGGTTACTGGTTTGGAAAGGTTCGAAAAGAGATCACCGCCAGCTTGATAGGCATACAATACTTTTTTGATCGCACGGGTGATGTCGTATTCTGGATTGCGTAACCGGACCTCTAGATCTCGTTCACCGTGGGCCTTGAGTTCGATGAGGTCACGAAATCCTAGTTTTTGAGTCTGATCACCGTAGCTAATGAGGACATCAAAGTACGAACTAATCACGGATTCCTGATATTTTCCAGAGTTCTGGAAGGACACAGGGCGGATGTTGTACTTCTCGTTGGCCTCACGTTCGATCTCCGGCGATTCTTGGGGATCCACAAACTCCACTCGGACCTTGCCATGACTCGCTACCTCGTATTCCTTGAGTAGGTCGCGAATCTGCGGCACGAGCGGACTCAATAACGGATGAGTTTGGGCACTGAAATAGCCGCGCAGTAGCAATGGTTCCTGGATCTGGGCCAGGTAGCGGTGGGTGGCTGCGGAGATGGAATAGACCTTGCCCTCGGTGAGATCTACCCGCGCCCACCCGATCTGGCCCAACCACAAATTACCCGTGAGGAAATTAGCAGCGGTTAGCAGAACCACCCACCCCCACCGCTGATGATATCCGAGGTCTTTGCAATCGGAGGCCCAACGTAGCCGTTCCAAGGTGTAGACATTTAGGGTGAGGAATACACCAACGAGGCTTAGATAGTAATACAAGTCACGTAAGTCAATCACCCCACGGGTAATCGAGTCGAAACGCGAACCCGTACCCAATAATTGCAGAATCTCACCAGCGCGGTGCCCCAACAGGTGGGTCAGCGAATCGGAACCGATGAGATAAAATAGGCCGCATAGTAGCGTGGTGCCGATCAAACTGACAATAGCATTGTCGGTCCGCGCCGAGACAAATAGACCAATCGCGATGTAAGCCGCTGCCAGCATCAATGTGGCAATATAGCCGCCAATTACTGGCCCATTATCAAGTGGTCCTAATAAATCGATGGTTAGTGGTAGGGGTAGGGTGAGTAGTAATGCCACGCTAACCAAGGTGAGGCTAGCGAGGAATTTGCCGAGTACTAGATATGGAGTAGCGACCGGCAGGGTCATTAAGACCTCCAGGGTACCTGCTCGACGTTCCTCACTCCATTGGCGCATGGTTAGCGCCGCAACTAAGAAAATAAGTAGCTTGGGCATCCATTCGAATAATGGACGTACATCTGCGATATTGCGGGCAAAAAACGTGTCTACCCAGAAGAAGGTAAACATCGAGATTGCCAGAAATGCACCAAGGAAAATATAGGCCACTGGCGATGAGAAGAATGACCATAGTTCCTTGCGCGCGATGCGAATTACCTCAGACATGTCCCACCTCTTTTATGGAAGCGTTGCTGAACGGAGTGGCGGAGAGCGGATTATTAATCTCGCCGAAGATGGTCTCTAGATCACGTCGTTCTGGTTGCAAGCGATAGAGTTTTAGCCCGCCTTTCAACACTGCCTGGGCCACGAGGGGGGCGGTGGTCACGGGATCGGCCATCTCTAGGGCATATTGGTGCCGACCGTCGCTGCTACCGGGTAGGTAGCGGATGGTACGGACCCCTGCGACCTCTTTGAGCAGGGCCTCAGCCCTTTCTGGTCCGGCATCTACCCCCACCACCAGGTGCTGGGCGCTATCGAGGTCGCTCAGACGTGCATCTAGGGCCAGCTTACCGTTACGGATGATCAAGACGCGGTCGCACATCGCCTCAACCTCGTGAAGAATGTGTGTAGAGAGCAGCACGATGGCGTTTTTGGCGAGTTCGCGAATCAGCGAGCGCATGTGTTGGATCTGCGTGGGGTCCAACCCATTGGTGGGTTCGTCGAGGATGAGGATATTGGGTTCATGCAAGATGGCCTGGGCGACCCCGACCCGTTGCCGGTAGCCGCGTGAGAGGGTCCCAATTGGGTCAGCGGCCTTGGACTCCAGCTCGGTACGGGTAATAGCGTGGCGTATCGCCGTAAGTCGTTGACTTTCCAGGATACCGTGCATCCCGGCTTGGTATTCTAGAAAGTCGATCACCGTCATCTCGGGATACAGTGGACAATTCTCGGGCAGATAGCCGATGAGACGTTGTGCGGCGCGACGCTGTCCGGCCAGGTCGCGCCCCTCTAGGGTGATGCGTCCACCGGAAGGCTCCAGAAAACCGGTGAGCACCTTCATGATGGTGGTCTTCCCGGCTCCATTATGGCCCAGCAACCCCACGACTTCGCCGCGCTGCATCTCAAACGAGACCCCATCCACGGCCTTGAAGTCGCCATAGCTGCGCGTCAAATGTTCTACTTTAATCATGCCAACCTCTTGAGAGTGTTAATATTTCTCTGAAATATCGGGTAACCTCGAGACCTCTTGGGAGGTGCAAAACGTTCGCTATGACTCGCCATCCGCCGGAAAGTTCACCGGGAAGGAAGAGACGTTCTGCTGTTCCTAAACCCTGGACAAACTTAATACCTTCGCCATTAAGAGGATGTCCGGCACAGAACTTGCCTTATTTATGATTTGGGTTTTCTTCGTCAGTCCAATCTACGCGCTTACTCTGACCCCGTTATTCCATTAAGGGGTAACCCCAAAGACTCGTAACGCTACCAACGCTTCCTCACCAGCTTTTTCTTCGACCGGTACTTCTGCTGCCCCTTTTGCAGCTCGACCCTTAAATGCCCGCCACAAACTCTCGCCATTCCAATCCTCGGTAGCGCGTGCGTAGAGCGCCCGATCTAATTCGCCGATGGCTAATCCCAGAGGAACGTTAACCCGCGCCGCCAGTGCGGTAAGACTGGTGGGCGGATGCTGCGGCCATTGGAACTGTCCCCAGGCGAGCAAAGCAGTCTTGGCCGTTTGGCGGTCACTGGTGTGACAACTCTGCTCTAGGCGTCGTTCGGCCTGGCGACGATTTGCCACCAGTGGCGAGGATGTATTCGGGCTGGGCGGGTGACCGTGGTGTTGACGCCACCAAGCAAGGGCAGTGACTGCCCAGCCAAGCGCTAACGCAAAGGCCAACCACTGCCAGATACCAACAGTCGGGACAGGCGTGGCAGAAATCGAGGCTGCGAGGATGGGATCAGCAGGATGGGATTCCGTAGCGGGTAGCGGAGTTGGCGTGGGTATTGCCGCTGGAGCAGGCACCACCGGTGATGGTGCTACCTGCTGCACCCCCAGCACAACTTCGATGGTACTGGCCGGTAGGCGGGCAACCTCGGGACGGTCGGTAGCAGTGTTCCACCAAGGGATCTCGATGGGTGGCAGAGTAAAACGACCGGGTTGGGTCGGGATGAGGGCAACCTTTTCCTGACGAGTACCGGTAACACCGTTACTATCGCGATTGTCGGTAAGAGTTGGCTGGTCTGGGTACTGTTTGACCCCATCCGGGCCAGCACCGTTTATAACCGGCAGTTGTGCGGCGGTAAGACCGTCGGTAATGAGGGCGAGGGTACGGGTTACCGGTTCACCGACCACAAATTTGGGCGGTTCCAGCGACCAATGCTGCGCCAATTGCAGGTTGCGAGCCGGTAGCCACTGCCCCTTGGTCGCATCAAGTGGAACCGATTTCACGGTCAGATCCAACGAGGGGGAATGCACTCGTCGCGGACGAGCATTTTGATCGAACGGATCCAACATGAAGAAGTTGTTCCTATTGCTCCGGCTACGTTCGATCACACTGCCATCGAATAGCACTGGGCTAATAGTCAGTGGGCCACTCTTCTGCGGATAGAGCGCGTAACGTCGTTCGACCACTGCGTAGCGTCGACCATCGCGGCTAGTCTGGTACTCACTGCCGTCACCGAGTCGTTCCACCACCAGATCACCGTCGTTAGCCTTCGGGTCGGACAGGCTGCTACCGGGACCAAGCTCCACGGTACGAAATAGACGCACGGTATAAACCACCTGTTGTTGGACATAGACAGTGCGCGGTTCAACGCTCACCTCGATAAATAGGTCGCCGCCCTGCTGGGTAGCCAGCGCCGGTCGATCGGCAGTGACCGTAAGATCAATGGGGCGACTCTGCTCACTGCCAACGCTAATAGCAGGAATACGTAATTGACCAGCGCGTTTGGGAATCAGGGTAAAATGCCACTGAACCTTACGACTGGAACGACCGTTGATAATCTGCAGCGAGGTACTTTGGCTACGTCCACGAATATCAAAATCAGTGGCAAGTTCCGTAAGATTGGGCTCGTCGTCTGCGCTGCCCTCTACCTCCAGAGTCAGGGTAAAACTTTCATCCATCCCCACCGGATTGCGATCCACTTGCGCCTCTACCATGGCCTGGACATTACTCCAAACCGCCATCCCCATAAATAATCCAAACAGTGTAAGCCAGTGGCCGAATCGATTTCTGTACGACATTACCATGATTGCTGCTCGCCCCCTTGCGACGTAGGGTTGATTACGGTGTTGAATTATAAGGTATGTATAACCAGTTCTTGGAAGAAAAGTCTGTACCTTTCAAGTCCCCCTTTCCATTTGTATCAACCTGGCGTTTGCGGAGGAAAGGCAATTTCTATTTTTGCGAGAGTAACTGGCAAAACAGATTCAGATTGCCGAAGATTACCGCACTGGGCAAACGGCTGAACAGCCGTAACGGCCAACCACCCCAACCTTTGGGACCACAAGTGAAAATGGCGTCGCACCACTTGCCCGATGCGCTACAGCGATAGTTTTCGCCGACGGCAAGTTCCTGGTCTGTAGGGACCACCAGCATAAAGTTGCGCACCCACAGTTTTGAAGTGGTTGGATGTGTGTTGGTTGGAGGGTAAGAAGAATTCTGCTCCAAGGGGGCACCATCTTCTAGCCCGGGGTTGTGGCATGAATGCCGCAACCCCGGATAGAAGATGATGCCCCCTTGGAGTAACCACTCATAACGTGAGGGTGCACAACTTTATGCTGGTGGTTGTCTAATGCGCATTAACTATTTCTCATATGGGATAAAGCATTTCGTACTTGCGTTACGTAGTACTCAGAATATTTTCGTTCTGAAATATTTCGGCCAATAGTCAAAAGACTCCATTGACCATTCAGAACCACCGAAATAATAAAAGTTTCCATTGTTGTTTGTTTCCTATTATTACCGAAAAATGCAATTTCGGTAATGCTGTTGATGGATTTTGTTTTACCAGTTTAGAGAACCTCCCGAAATATGTCGTTAATTGGGGGCGTTGATGGCAAACTTAATTCCTTCATTTTGCGTCTAATAGCTTCTCTGGCAGGGTATCCAAAAATATGCTCAACGGAATTATTCCAGAACGAAATATATTCGTCTTGGTTTATTATAAATGATCGCATCATGTATTACGGAAATGGCTGACGTATATATTTGTATGAGTTCCTTCAAGTGCTTGTTATAAGTTTCAACATTTTTACGCAAAATTTCCCTTTCGAATAGATTACGAATACGATGTTTAGCGATTCCAGTGTTGATTGGTTTGTTGATATATTCTGCTGCGCCAAGAGATAAACCAGTACTTTCTGCATCAAGTTCATCATGGCAGTGATGAAAATTATCGGGATTTCTTTGAAGTGAGGATTCCACCTTGAATCGTCGGCAGGTCTCAAAACCATTCATTTCCGGCATCATCACATCAAGAAGGATAAGATCGGATAGGGATTTCTTTGCTAATCCCAAACCCCTCACGCCAGTAGTGACGATCTTTATTTGGAATTCATTTGCTAGCTGTGCACTTAGGATCATCAGATTGTTTGGGTTATCGTCGATAACACAAAATTGTTTGTGTGTTGCTCTGTCATGTGATTTTCTCTAATTTTATTACATCTTACGGTTCTGAATATACCACTCACCAAATAGTAAGTAGTCACATCGGAACCCGCCTTTTCGTGGCCAATGATTTATGAGATCCTTGGCCTTCTTGATGAATTTCTTACAATACCTGCTAAACCACGGGCAAAGGCGAGTTGACGCGGCCAAGTGAGGCTACTTGCCTAACGATGGCGTCAATGGAGATTGGTTCTGGGATTTGCGGAAGCCATTTGGCGTTGGTGTATGGATAGTCTCCGTATTACGTATACCCGGTACGACAGGTACGACAGACACACGAACGGCGATTGCAACACTATATCAACGGAGAGCGAATTATCCTCAGTCCATGCGTGCCATAATTACTTATAAGCATGTTAGAGGAAGCAGAATCAGGGACAATCTTCGCATTTCAGGTTGTATTTTTGGATACGGTAACGCAATGTCTGACGCGTAACGCCCAGTAAGCGCGCGGTTGCGGCCACGTTGCAGTTCGTACGCTGCAGTGCATTGCGGATGATATAGCTTTCCATATCATCGAGAGACACACTGCCGTCCAACGGCAGCCAAAGGCAATTCGGATCCTCGGTCTTGGCGAGGGGTGAGGTGATACCACTTGTCTGGAGTTGTAGCCATTGTGCTGGAAATATTTTGTCCTCAGAAAGTAATACGCAACGCTCGACGACATTGCGAAGTTCACGCACGTTGCCAGGCCAAGGATAAGCCAACATCCTTGCCCATACGGCATCAGAAATGATCTTGACACGCTTGCCCGCCTTAGCGTTGAATTCGGTCACGAACAACGGCACCAAATCCTGCAGATCATCGAGACGCTCGCGTAGAGGTGGCATTTCCAGACGGAAGACGCTAATGCGATGAAACAGGTCTCCGCGAAAGTTGTCTTTCTTCACCCATTCAGCCAGATTACGGTTGGTTGCTGTAATGATGCGAACATCGACGGTTACTTCCTCAGTTCCTCCCAGACGGCGAAAGCGGCGATCCTCGATCACCTTTAGCAGCTTCGCCTGCATATCGAGATTCAATTCGCCGATTTCATCGAGAAACAACGTACCACCGTGTGCCTGTTCCACCAAACCGCGACGACGGCTGCGGGCGCCAGTGAATGCTCCCGGTTCTGCCCCGAACAGTTCAGATTCGATCAACTCTCGCGGTAGCGCCGCGCAATTGACCTCCACCATGGGACCCTGACTATACCTTCCGTTATGGTGAAGGATGCGTGCGGCCATGCCCTTACCAGTGCCGGTTTCGCCGCTCAACAACAGCGCACTGAAGGGAACCTGTGCCAGCCTAGCTAGCATGTCGCGCAAAGCCACGGTAATGCTGCTACGTCCAAGAAAAGCCTCTGGAGAGAAGATCCGGTTCTGCTCGGCCACTTGGTCCTGAAGCCGCAACTGAATGTGCGCACTGCGTGCCGCGCCAGTAACCACCAAATCGAGGCGTGCCGGATCGCACGGCTTTTCCAGAAAATCATACGCACCCAACCGTAGTGCCCGAACCGAATCGGCTATCCCGCCGTAACCAGTGAGAAAAACCCATTCTCCGATTGGTGACCGATTCCTTGCCTCTTCCAGCAAATCTAGGGCGTTACCGTCCGGCAGACTCATATCGGAGAGTACTACTAGTGGTTCCTTACACTGGGTAACCAAAGCGTCGCGCGCCTCTGCGATGCTACGCACAAGCCGGACATCCCAGCCATTGCGACGGAAATGGCGGACGAGTTCGTCACCGAACAAAGGCTCATCTTCAATAATCAGAAGAATTGCGTTAGTCACAATGAGCACCACACGGCAGTATAAGGGTAACGCAGGCACCGTAGGGCTTGCGGTTGGAAAGCTCTAACTTGCCTCCCAGGTCCCGGGCAAATCGGCGCACCATGGCCAGTCCTAGACCCGTACCGGAGCTACGTCCAGTCTTGAACACCTGGATACGCTCGTCAAGAAACTCCTTGGGAAATCCGGGGCCATCGTCGGACACCGACAGCCTCAATATGTCCGATACTTTGTCGGCCGCAATGGAAATGTTCCCTGGTCGCGTATCAAACGCATGAATGGCGTTCAGCACCAAATTTAGTAGTGCCTGTCGCAACTGGCTGTCTGGCAGTAGGCAATGGACATCGTCCGCGATAGTCGAGTGGATTTTCACCTGGGTTGGTGCCTGATAACACGCCAGTTCAATCAGTTCGTGCACGAGCAAAGCAAGGTTCACCCTGCGTAGAGCTTCCGGTGCTGACCGCACCTGGTCCAGTAAGCCCCTCAACAGTCGGCTGATTCGGTTCATTTCTGCAACGATTAGATCGATTCGCTCCACCACGACGGCACCGTCCAGGTCGTGCCGTAAATTGACAAGGGCCATTTGTATGCCTGCTAGTGGATTGTGCAATTCGTGGGCAATATTGGCAGCGACTTCTCCAACAGCGGCAAGCCGTTCGGCTCGTGCCAGGCTTTGATGCTGCTCCAGCAGAGCTTGTGTCGCCGCACGAACTTCAGCCTGCAACGATTCGGCATAGAGCCGACGAT
This sequence comes from Gammaproteobacteria bacterium, assembly GCA_963575655.1. Taxonomy (NCBI): domain Bacteria; kingdom Pseudomonadati; phylum Pseudomonadota; class Gammaproteobacteria; species Gammaproteobacteria bacterium. Next base: position 71,386 of record CAUYTY010000195.1, read on the forward strand.
CCTCTTCCAGCTTTCCCAGACGGGCAATCATCGTGTTGTAATTGTTAAATAGCGGCAGCAGCAACGGATCCACACGTTGGGTAGGTATTGGGCGTGGCTCTCCATCCGCCAGTCGCAGAAGGAGTTCCGTAAGATTGTCGATGGGATTGAAAATCCGCCGTAGCAACAACCACAACGCGATCACCAACAGCATTGGCAATACGATCAAGGCCACGAGCGACACAAAAGATTCTGCCGCTGCATCACGACTTGTTGTGTCAAGCATCTTTGACACGGCATCGACTTCCGCATACGAAGTTTGTCGTAGGAGTTCCAACGCTGCGGCCAGACGTTCCCGCGCCGGCACACTTCCTCCGTTAAGCAATGCCTCGACTTGCTGCAACCGGGCCGCATTCTCTGAGACCAACAGAATGCCTGGCCTAGTCAGTGGCGACACTACCCCACCGAGGCTCGTCAGCCATTCAGCCTGCAACGGTGTCGTGCCGGTGAAGTCCGCCACCTGTAGGTGTCTCATATCGAGACCAGCGTGCTGCAAAATGTGGGTGTACTCCACGCTACGCTGGATCATGTCAATACGTTGTTGGTTGCGCCAACTGAGAGTTGCTCGCATCCCTAAGGCAATGAGCAACGTGGCTACGAATAGTGCAAAGGCAAGCTGCAGGTGCCGATAAAAGAGCGCCTTCATGTCTGTACCGTAAACGGGTCTTGTGCCAAATCTGTCTTATAAACCGGTTGGCTTAAATCAACTAGCCAGGTTTCCGCGATGGCTGATTTCAGCCGATTACTTTTGGCACAAGCGCCAATGAATCGGAAAATTCTATTTCTTTTCATTATTTTACCGGTTTGGCACAGGAAATGCATATGTCAACGCAAGGATCTTGTGTAATTCCTATGGCATGTTTGCCTAGGGCGCATTCTGCCGTTGGGGAAGTGCATTGAAAAATGCTATTGTCCCCTTCAAAAAGGATGGATAACAATTGAAGTCCCAGATGCGCCTATGTACCTGGATCCATTCGGGTCGCACGATGGCCTAGACGAATTGCCATCCCGTGTGACGATAACATTTATTATAATTTTACTAATGGGGGAGATTATCCATGGATAAACGCCTTCTGGTAGCAGTAAACGACAGCCTGATATCGAATGCGGCACTGCTAAAAGCTATTGAACTGGCTCGTGAAAATAATTTCGAACTACGCCTGGCGCATGTTGTCGATAACACCATCATACCTTGGGAGGAACAAGGAGTGACCCGACGCCAGCATGTGCTCAATACCCTTGCTCGTACCGGTGAGAGAATACTGCAGGATGCACAGGAAACAACTCGTCGGACAGGATGCCAGGCAAGCAGCGTTCAATTGGTTCGAGACCGTTGGTCCGAATCCATCGGCGAACTGATCGCGGCTGAAGCCAAAAACTGGGGTGCCGATCTAATCGTCATAGGGAGCGAGAGATACCATCCGATTCGCCGCATACTTTTCAGCTCTGTCGATTCTGACCTCATGCGTGCTACGCCAATACCCGTGCTCCCAGTCATCACCGTCAGCGGGTCAAAGCCACTGCATTCAAAAAGACATTTGAACAAGGATTTCGCACAAAGTCGAACTGGCCTGATAACCAAGGGCGGAATTAGTGTCGGCTTGCGATTTTTCGAAAGAAAACATACCTCGGGCATGCAAACGTGACAGAAATATTACGCTACCTTACGGACATACTGTCTCTGCTAACCAGCGCTATTGTACTTGCCGGATATCATCTTTATTTGGCGTGGCAGATACGTCGAAACCCGTCATACTCAGTACGAACTTTACATGCGATCGCGCGTTCGGCATGGGTCGAAAGTGTCATGAAAAACGGGCGCGACATCCTGGCCGTGCAGACACTGCGCAACTCCACCATGGCCGCCAGCTTTCTGGCGTCCACGGCCATTCTGCTGATTGTGGGCGTTCTGAGCCTGAGCGGTCAAGGAGATAAGCTTGGAACTACCTGGCATGCATTGGGCAGTTTCAGCGATACAGATCCATCCTTGTGGCTGGTAAAACTGTTATTGCTAATCGTAGATCTATCCTTTGCCTTCTTCAGTTTCTCCCTGGCGATACGACATTTTCACCACGCTGGATATCTGCTCAACATCCCGAATCACCCGGTCATTACGCCTGCCTACGTCTCGGCCTACATAAATCAGGCCGGTAGATATTACAGTATGGGTATGCGGGCTTACTATTTTTTGTTGCCTCTGGTATTTTGGCTGTTCGGACCGATTCTCATGGTTATCGCAGTCCTAACCCTGGTTTTTATTCTTTACCATCTTGATCGCGCTGATGTTATAGATCTAGATATGCACGGCACCTTTGAAAAACCGGGAACCCCCTATCGTTAGTTAGGGAGAGTGAGGCGCAGGCTATAACGTAACTACCTACCTATCCCTCATTGCTCAGTCACAGCCGGGGTAGAGGAAAAGAGCTTCTGAAGGCAAGCAAAAATATTCTCACTCTCGCCCTGCTTGCGGAAGGTTGTAATGACCGCCTGGAATCTGGTGAAGACGCGAGTACCATTCACAGTGCGAAATCCACCGCTAACCTTAGATTTAACCTTGGCAGGGAGGAGGTCCCGTTCAGCTTGGTTATTACTAACCTGCGCGTTGGTTAGGGGACAAGCAAGTAAAAATAATCTATTATTAGTCCAACCAAAAAATAAGACATGAAATTGCTAAAATTATGAAAAATTCTGATGGACGTTCTCTCGATCACTCTACCCTTGAGTATATAAGGCTTCAAGCAGTAAAAGCTGTACGTAAAGGAATGTCTCCTAGGGAGGTGGGCGAGATTTTCGGTATGCACCGATCGAAGGTGTACGAATGGGTGAAGAAGGCAAAAGAGATGGGTCTAGCTACGTTAAATGCGAAACCTGTCCCTGGAAGAAAATCCTTCATCAATGAACAGCAAGAAGGAATACTCGTATTCTGGCTGTGCGCATTTACCCCATTGGATTTTGAATTCTCGACAGTCTTATGGACAACTGAAATGATAAAGACATTAATAGAGAGGAAATTTTCTATTTACATGAGTCGTTCCGCGGTGGGCCGTTTTTTGCGCCGCATTAATTTAACTCCACAACGGCCAGTATATCGTGCGATAGAGAGGGACCAATTTTCAGTAGATAATTGGATTAACAAAGAGTTTCCTAGAATCAAAGAGTTGGCAAGTAATGAGGGTGCTATAATCTATTTTCTTGATGAGGCTGGGGCGCGCACCGATTATCACGCGGGTACAACTTGGGGGCTAGAAGGTTTAACTCCCATAATTCCCTCCACTGGTGGACGTTATCGCATAAATATGATCGCTGCGATAACTTCTGAAGGAAAGATGCATTTCCAAATAGGTCCCTCATCGCTCAATGGTGGTGCGTTTGTTGAATATCTAAAAATTTTGGCTCAAGAGAATTCATGCCCCATCTATATTGTAACAGACGGGTATTCTGCCCATCATGCAAAAGTAGTTAAGGAATATCTGGAGACGACAAATGGAAAGGTTAAAATATTCTTTCTTCCCACCTATTCTCCACACCTTAATCCTGTCGAGCTAGTATGGAGCAATATTAAGACACAAGGAATTGCGCGTCACCTTATTCGTAATGTGGAGGAGTTAAAAAATAAAGCTACTCAACTTTTAGAGGATTTAAAAAAATCGCCAGAGAAAGTCAGAGAACTTTTTAAAGAAGAATCCGTCCAATATGCTATTTAGCTGGAGTCCCCTAACCAACGCGCAGGTTAGTAGTGAACGGGACACCGGCTTCCAAGTTTCTGTACGGGTTGAGGGAATTATTCCTAGAGGTAGCGCGTAAATTATTCATGCACCAACGCCTATGGCAAGTAGACATTATCCGAAACCTCCCCCTCTCCCCCCGGGGGGAGAGGGGAGAAAAGCGCGCTAGGTAGCAACTTGGGTTAATTATTCAAAACTCCGAGTAATTATTTCCGCAGGCTTGGCCTTGCCACAGATGTGGCTAAGGTTGTCCAAAATTTAGTAGGTAGTTACAGGTATGTTTAGGCTGTCCCGAGAACAAATCGATAGCCTACTCCTGTTTCCGTAATGAGGTATTTGGGTTGGGAAGGATCTTCCTCTATTTTCTTACGCAATGATCGCATGTAGACGCGAACATAATGGCTATCGTTTGCATGGGACGGTCCCCACACATTTTTGAGTAGCTGGCTATGAGTTAAAACACTATCTGGATGACTGATCAGATAGCTCAGTAAACGATATTCGGTGGGCGTTAGATGAAGGGGTTCTCCCGTATGTTCAACGATCCTTCTCCCAAGATCGACACGTATCTTACCGAATTCAATGACTGTAATACCGTCAATGTGAGAGTTACGCCGCAACTGCGCACGAACGCGAGCCTGCAATTCTGCTGAACCAAATGGTTTTGTTAGATAATCATCAGCACCTGCATCCAGAGCCTCCACCTTATCAATTTCAGTCGTTCGCGCCGACAGCACAATAATCGGAATGCTTGACCAGGTTCGCACATCACGGATGAAATCCACACCATCACCATCGGGCAGACCGAGATCAAGCACTATCAGTTCTGGTTGGCGCGTACCAGTCTCGATAAGGCCACGCTGCATGGAATTGGCCTCATGGACTTGGTAACCTTCCATTTCCAGCGTCATTTTTATAAAACGCCGGATCTTTGGTTCATCCTCGATCACGATAATTATGGGTACACTCATTTCTATGGATTCTCCTCTTCAGCAATATTGACTATTGGAGGATTGCCACGTGGCAGAGAAAAAACAAAGCGTGCACCACCATTTCGACAGTTTTCGGCTCGGATGGTGCCGTCGTGCGCTTCCAGAATAGCGCGACAAATCGCTAGTCCCAAACCAACTCCCGGTGTTACACTTTCCTTGCGGCCACGCTCGAACTTGTTGAATATCTCCTTTTCTTTTCCTATGGGCAATCCTGGACCATTGTCCTCAACCCATACTTCCACATAATCACGATCACCGTGAGCAGCGCCGATGCTGATCCTGCCTCCAGGATGCGTGTATTTGGCTGCATTTTCCAGAAGATTTGAAAATACTCGCTCAATTAACACTGCATCGTATTTAAGTAGAGGTAGATCGTCTGGTAAGTTAACAGTGATTTGATGATTCGCAACCATCGAGTGAACCGTTTTCAGGGCACTACCTATGACTTCTTCTAGTGTCTGCCATGCTAGATTGAGTTTGATTGTACCGGATTGTAGACGCGCCATGTCGAGTAGATTGTTGACTAACGAATTCATGTGCAATGCTGCTTCCCGTATTGAAATAGTAATTTCAAGTTGCTGTCCTGTTGATGGTGGTTGTATCATTAACATTGAATCAGCCAGGCCAACCAGTGCTGCGAGTGGTGTACGTAGATCGTGGGAAATTGCCGATAGTAACGAATTGCGTAAGCGCTCTGATTCCATCTGTAAGGTAGTGGTCTGAGCAACATTCACGTAATGGACACGTTCGAGCGAGATGGCAATTAATCGGGCAAAAGTATCAAGTAGGCGCAGTTGCTCGGGAGCCATTAGCCGTCGCGGATTACGTGGCTCCAGCACTAATACCCCACGGGTACGCATCGGGGCCTTCAAGGGGACATAAAGAACAGGACTGCCTGGTAATGTATCCGTACCGCAACCGGCCTCACTGCAATGATCGAAAGCCCACTGTCCGACGCCAATATCGAAGATTAGGCCGCTTCCTGCGGTACGGACAGGCTCGCTGAGTCGATCGTTGTCATCGGCCAACAAAATAACGGATTTGGTGCCAAACTCGGTTTCGGCAAAATGTTGGCTGATTTCGGCAATTTGTTCGACCATCAGCGCTCCCGACAGATCGCGTGACATTTCGTAGAGGGCGCGTACGCGTTGCTCGCGACGACTAGCGACATTGGCTTGATATTTCAGTCCGGTAGTAAGCTTGGCGATCACGAGGCCAACCACCAGCATGACCGAAAAGGTCATCAGATACTGCACATCGCCGACCGCGAAGGAAAGGCGTGGCGTTACATAGAAGAAATCGAAGGCAGCAACGTTAAGAAAGGAAGCCATGAGCGAAGGTCCAAGTCCGTAGCGGACAGAGACCACCACGACTGCCAGCAAGAAAAGCATGACGATATTGGCAAGATCGAATACCGAATGCAGTGGCGCGGCAATTGAAATAGCAAAACCACAAACGGCTACGCTCAGTGCATAGGACTGCCAGGGTGCTTTTAAGCGATTAAACCACGACTCATTCGATTCGTCTGTTCGATAATCCGTAGGTTTTCTAGAATTTCCTTCATCCCGTGACACCTGAATAATATCGAGATCCGCAGCCTGCATGCCGACACAATCAGCGAACGAACGATACCAAGGCCACCAAGAACGCGTCTGATCGCGTCCGACAATCACCTTGGAAAGATTATGATCACGAGCGTAATTGATAACTACTTCGGCGACATTGCGGCCGGAAAGCGTTACGGTTTCAGCGCCTATCTCCTGCGCCAGTTTGAGACTCTTGAGAATGCGTTGACGCTGCTGTTCCGAAAGGCGCTGCAACTCCGGCGTTTCGACGTACAGCGCATGCCACGGCACATCAAGACGTGTGGCAATACGGGCGGTGCTACGGATGATACGGTCGTTCCCTTCGCCAGGACCAATGCAGGCCAGCAGCGACTCCCGAGTTTGCCATACCGACGAGACGGATTGATCGTGCCGGTATTTGAGCATCTGGTTATCAACGCGATCCGCCGTGCGGCGTAAGGCGAGTTCACGCAGTGCAATCAAATTGCCCTTGCGGAAGAAATTCTGGATCGCGCGCTCTGCCTGGTGAGGAAGGTAAACCTTTCCTTCTTTCAATCGCTGCAACAATTCATCCGGCGGAAGATCGACGAGTACAACCTCATCGGCGACATCAAAGACACGATCGGGCACCGTTTCCCATACCCGAATACCAGTAATTCCGCCGACCACGTCATTGAGGGTTTCCAGGTGCTGAACATTGACCGTCGAATAGACATCGATACCCGCCACCAGCAATTCCTCAACATCCTGCCAACGCTTGGGATGACGTGACCCTGGGACGTTAGAATGGGCAAGTTCATCGATTAGGATTAGTGCCGGTTTGCGCGCCAAAGCCCCGTCAATGTCGAATTCCTTCAACAGTTTATCGCGGTAAGAAACGTCCTTGAGCGGAAGGCGTTCCAGACCCTCCAGCAAGGACTCGGTTTCCTTGCGGCCATGGGTTTCCACGACACCAATGACAATGTCCGTACCTTGAAGGGTCTGCTGGCGCGCGGCCGACAACATGGCGTAGGTCTTACCAACGCCGGCCGAGGCGCCGAAGAATATCTTCAGATCGCCGCGCGCGGCACGAATTTCCTCTTCTTTAATTTTATCGAGGAGCCAGTCAGGATCGGGACGAGTATTGGTCATTTAATAACGAGAGGAAATGTAAATGGGGGCAGGCATGAAATCATTTGTTCCTACACGGAAAGCTTTCGCCCAAGGCTGCTATCACTACCGCCACGGCATCCTCGTTAACCGTTGCCAAATGCTCTTTCATATACTTCGACACGATGCCATAGATCCGCTCAGCATTCACGTTGCTGGGCGGACACCAAGTGCTGCCGTGCGTGTTATCGGCGATGCCGGTCACATAGCCACGGAAATAGGCAGCTTTGATCTCTGGGTCGTTACGATCGTAGGCAATCCGCAATTTATCTAACGCATCCGCGCGGTGGTAGTAACTGGTGGCCTGTACCGGATTGGCCAGGAATACCGAAAACAGTCCATAGAGGAATCCCTTCCTGTTGATCCCCTTGAGACGTTCCCAGGCCGCGGAGAGAGACTTACGCATGTTCATTCTCCTTGAGGAAATTGTCGGACTACTATGGATGTATCGTATCGAGAGCCAGGTTCAGCTTGAGTACGTTAACCCGTGCCTCGCCGAAGATTCCCCATTGGGGGCCTTCCGTATGTGCGTCGATTAAGGTCGCCACTCGTTCCGGCGACAGCTTACGCACATTGGCGATCCGCGCGATCTGGTAGCGGGCCGCCACCGGGCTGATATGCGGGTCAAGGCCGCTACCGGATGCTGTGACCAGATCCGCCGGAATCGGTAACTTGTTATCCGGATCCACCACCTTGAGGGCCTCGATGCGCCCTTTGACGGCGTCGATTAGTGCCGGATTCAACGGCCCTTGGTTCGACCCACCTGATGCAATACCGTTGTAGGGTTGTGGCGCGGTGGCCGAGGGTCGTCCCCAGAAATATTTCGGGTTGGTAAAATTCTGGCCGATCAATTCCGATCCTACCGTTTTACCGTTCTTGACGATCAAACTTCCCGCTACTGTCCAGGGAAAAAATATTTGCGAGATTTCGGTTACCACGACGGGATAGACGATACCGGTAATGGCGGATAGTAATATGAATAGTGTGATGGCGGGACGTAACAGTGTTTTCATGGAGGCATGTGTCCGTTTTCTAGCTTTCTCTAGGCGAGACCGACGACAGTGATCAGCATGTCGATCAGCTTGATACCAATGAAGGGTGCAACGAGGCCGCCCAAACCATAGATCACCAAATTGCGACGCAGTAGCACAGCGGCGCCCAGAGGGTGGTACTTCACGCCCTTCAGCGCCAGCGGGATCAGGAATATGATGATCAACGCATTGAAGATTAGCGCCGAGAGAATGGCCGAGGCGGGGCTCGCAAGCTTCATAACGTTGAGTGCTGCGAGTTGCGGGTAAGTGGTGACGAAGGCTGCCGGGATAATTGCAAAGTACTTGGAGACATCGTTAGCAATACTGAAGGTTGTCAACGAACCGCGCGTCATCAGCATCTGCTTACCGGTTTCCACTACTTCGATCAACTTCGTCGGATTGGAATCAAGGTCCACCATGTTGCCAGCTTCCTTCGCGGCTTGGGTACCCGTATTCATGGCCACGGCTACGTCGGCCTGGGCCAGTGCCGGGGCATCGTTGGTGCCATCACCAGTCATGGCGACCAGGCGACCTGCGGCTTGGTGCTGACGAATCAAGGCCAGTTTTGCTTCCGGTGTGGCCTCGGCGAGGAAGTCATCGACGCCAGCCTCGGCGGCAATGGCCGCTGCTGTGAGACGGTTGTCGCCGGTGATCATGATGGTGCGGATGCCCATCCTTCGCAGTTCCGCGAAGCGTTCTTTGATGCCCCCCTTGACGATGTCCTTGAGTTCGACGACACCAAGAACGCGTGTACCCTCAGCCACCACCAGGGGCGTACTGCCACGGCGTGAGACATCCTCCACGCTGGTGAGTACCGAGCGCGGAAAGTGACCGCCAAGACCTTCCACATGTTTACGGATGGCGCTGGCGGCACCCTTGCGGATCTGGCTGCCATGCACATCGACACCACTCATGCAGGTATGGGCCGAGAAATGGATGAAACGGGCATCCAGCGAATGAATATCGCGGCTGCGCAGACCGAATTTCTGCTTGGCTAGCACCATGATGCTGCGGCCTTCCGGCGTCTCGTCGGCGAACGACGCGAGTTGAGCTGCACCTGCCAATTCCGTTTCTTGCACGCCATCGGCAGGCAGAAAGGCTGCGGCCTGGCGATTGCCGAGGGTAATGGTGCCGGTCTTGTCCATCAACAGTACATCCACATCACCAGCGGCCTCGACGGCGCGACCAGAGGTGGCGATGACGTTGGCTTGCATCATGCGACTCATGCCGGCAACGCCGATAGCGGAAAGTAGGCCAGCAATTGTCGTTGGGATCAGGCAGACCAGCAGGGCAATGAGCACCGTGATGGTCACGGGCGTACCAACCTTCGCTACCTCGACGCTGAACATCGAAAACGGCAGCAGGGTAACAGTGACCGCAAGGAAAACAATGGTCAGCGCCACCAGCAAAATGGTCAGAGCAATCTCGTTGGGCGTCTTTTGGCGCTTGGCATTTTCCACCATCGCAATCATGCGGTCGACGAAGGTCTCGCCGGGATTGACCATTACGCGAATGATGAGCCAGTCGGATAACACACGAGTACCGCCGGTCACAGCCGAGAAATCACCCCCCGACTCGCGGATAACAGGCGCCGATTCGCCGGTGATTGCGGATTCGTCGACCGAGGCAACCCCCTCTATGACCTCGCCGTCAGCCGGGATGGTTTCGCCAGCGTGAACGATGACGCAGTCGCCTTTGCGCAGATCTGAGGCAAGGACGTTCTCGTGGTATTGCGATGCGTCCCCCACCTTCGAGACGAAATCCTCCGGGTGTAGCTCCATACCTGCCACCGTCACCTCATCGGCGGTATGGTACGGCCCCTGGATCTTCTTGGCCCAGGTATCTCTCTTCAAGCCACGCAGAGATGCCGCCTGGGCCTTGCTACGACCCTCCGCGAGCGCTTCGGCGAAATTGGCGAATAGCACCGTAAACCACAACCACAGTGCGACAGTGAGGATGAATCCGGTTGATGCCTCACCTTGGCCGACCAATGCCTGCATCCAAAGCACCGTGGTCAGAATGCTGCCGATGTACACTACGAACATCACCGGGTTGCGCCACTGTACAGCCGGATTCAATTTCCTGAATGAATCGACCATTGCCGGTTTTACCAGCACCAAATCGAACATTGCGAGTTTTTTGTGTGTCATGATTTTTTCTTCGTTTCAATTGCTGGACCAGAGCGTCAAGTGTTCGACTACCGGACCGAGTGCGAGTGCGGGAACGTAATTCAGAGCACCGATCAGGACAACGGTTCCAATTAACAGTATGATGAATAGCGGGCCGTGGGTCGGCATGGTACCGGCGTTGGTTGGGATGCGTTTCTTGGCGGCAAAAGAACCCGCTAGAGCCAACACCGGCACGATGACGCCGAAACGGCCGAGCCACATGACGACGCCAAGCATGACGTTGTAGAAAGGTGTATTAGCCGACAAACCGGCGAAGGCGCTGCCGTTATTGTTGGCGGCCGAAGTGAAGGCATAGAGGACTTCCGAGAAGCCGTGTGCGCCAGGATTAGCAATACCTGCGATGCCTGCTGCGGTCATTACGGAAATCGCGGTTCCGGCTAGCACTAAAAGTGGTGTGACAAGGATGGCGATGGCGACCATTTTCATTTCAAATGACTCGATCTTTTTGCCGAGGTATTCGGGGGTACGGCCGATCATCAGTCCGGCAATGAATACCGCCATGACGGCGAACACCAACATCCCGTAGAGCCCACTGCCGACGCCGCCGAATACCACCTCGCCAAGCATCATGTTCCACAACGGTACAAAACCACCGAGGGGCGTAAAAGAATCATGCATGCCATTGACGGCACCGCAAGAGGCCAGTGTGGTAATCGTTGCAAATAGACCCGAGTCGGCAATACCAAAGCGTGCTTCCTTACCTTCCATATTGCCAGCGGTCATATCGACGCCCAATTTACCCAGCAGCGGATTACCCTGCTGTTCAAAACTTATGGCGGTAATGGCCATGACCATGAATAGCAGCGTCATGGTGATCAATACTGCCCACCCCTGCCGAGTATCGCCGACCATTCGACCAAAGGTGAAACAAAGTGCCGCAGGGATCAGGAAGATCGACAGCATCTCGATGAAATTAGCAAGCGGCGTTGGGTTCTCGTAGGGATGCGCCGAATTGGCGTTGAAAAAACCACCGCCGTTGGTACCTAGCATCTTGATCGCTTCCTGCGAGGCAACTGGCCCCATCGGCAAGGTCTGGATCTGCGTCATCGCTGGTTCGATGACCGGGTTGCCCTTTTCGTCTTTGAGTGGTTGACCGGTGGCGTCAAGCTTGGGATGGTCGTATTCCGTGACCTCCAGTGTCGTTACGTCCTGATAGGGGCTGAAATTCTGGATGGCGCCTTGACCGACAAGAAACACCGCGTAGATCAAAGAAATCGGCAGTAGCACATAGAGTGTAATGCGGGTGAGATCGACCCAAGCATTGCCGATAGTTTTCTCCGTGTGTCGGGCGAAACCGCGAATCAAGGCGATGACCACGACGATACCGGTAGCGGCGGATAAGAAATTCTGCACCGTCAAACCGAGCATTTGGGTCAGGTAGCTCATCGTCGATTCGCCGGAATAGCCCTGCCAGTTGGTATTGGTGGCAAAGCTGATCGCAGTGTTGAAAGATGAATCTGGGCTGACATTAGCCATCGCCTGGGGATTGAGCGGTAGCCAAAGTTGCGACCGTTGCAGACCATAGACCGCAAGGATACCGAGCAAGTTGAATAGCAGGATTGCCAAGGCGTATTGCAGCCAATCCATCTCCTCGTTCTTACGAATTCCACAAAGGCGATAGAGCGCGGACTCGATGCCACTACCGAGGTGTAGGGGTAGAATGGGGTGGCCTTCCATCACCTTTGCGATGTAGTTACCAAGTGGTTTGGCCGTAAGCAGCAATATCAGTAAATAAAGTCCGAGTAGAAACCAGGCATGATTGGTCATGAAAAGTCCTCTGGATTGAGCAGCACGGCGATCAAATAAATCAACAATCCAATTGCAACAATGGCACTTACGATATGCAACCAAGTCATTTTGCACCTCTGAGCTTTGCGCAGCCAATGGCAAGTCCTGCCATTAAGATGAATAACAGAATGGTGCCTACGATATAGATCAAGTCCATTATTAGCTTGCCTCTGAAAGGAGTATAGAAGTTTCTAATGATAAATTAGAAGATTTAAAAATGTTAAAAAAGATTAGTAGTATAATATAAAAATTCTGACAAAATTTGGCGTTAACGAGAAGGTTTCGTATGTTGATGGGCAAGAGACATCCTATGGTTATTCACAAACACCTTATGAGCAATACAACCGACCATTACCATGGTTGCTGCTCGCCCCCTTGCGACGAGTGTTGATTACGATATTGATACAGAAATTTGCGTCGCCACAGACCGCCCGGATCGTCTGGGATGCGACGGAGCCATTGCTCATTTGCCTGGAGTTGTTCACGCTGTTTGGCATCGGCCTCACTCGGAACCGGGGTCTCTGATTCTTTCGGGTCCTTGGCCGCTGGTGCCTTGGCAGCTTGAGCAGTGCCAGCCTTTTCAGGTGGCGGTTGATCCAATGGATCATCAGATGAATTAGATTGATTGGTCTGATCAGATCGTGTGCGATCGCCTTTGTCTCCCTGCTGCCCTTTTTGCTGGTCCCCAGAATCTTTAGGGTCGGACGATTGTTGATCCTTTTGTTGATCACCCTTCTGCTTATCATCTTGCTGGTCTTTGTCGTCTTTGTCTTTTTTGCCACCCTTATCGCTCTTTTGAGATTGATCCTTATCTTGCTTTTGCTGTTCCAACATTTTCCTTACCAAGTCGCGATTATGGGATGCGTCTTGATGATTGGGGGCACGTTTAAGGGCCTCATTGTAGGCCGCCACCGCCTCGGGTAGGCGACCGAGTTGGGCCAAGGCATTACCGCGATTGTAGAGAGAATCGGGATCGTCGTGCCCGTTTAGGGCCTCGAGGGCCGCTTGGTAATCTCCGATCCGATATTTGGCAGCGGCACGCCATTTAGAGTCCTGGAATAGATCGGCAGCTTGGGCCGGATTACCTGCGTCCATGATCTGTTGAGCACGCTGATCGGGGCGTTGCCACAGATTCTGCCAGTCCAAGGCTTGGACCGGACGCGGCAGCGGTAATAACAGTGGGATCAACAACACCAGGTAACCACGCCGAAACGCAAGGGCACCCAAGGCCAGCAACGGCAACAACAGCCATGGTCCCTCCTCACGCCACTGGTCACTTTTTAACCCTTCAGCTGCATGTCCAGCATCCGCTACCTGACTGTCCACCAGATTGAGCAGAGCATCTACGTCACTGTCATCGACGCTCAAGGGACGATAAAGCCCACGGGCACGACGCGCCAGATTGGCTAGAGCCGTTTCATCCAGTCGCGCTAACACAATGGCACCAGTTGCGTCTTTGAAGAAGCCACCATCCACCAGCGGGATGGGGGCACCTTCGGGACTACCAACTCCGAGCAGGGCAAGCCGGTAGCCATCTGTCACTAGGTGGTCCACGGCACTGTTCAGTTCAGGGGCAGGGGCGCGATCTATGCCGCTACCAATCAACAGCACGGTACCAATCGCAGCCCCGGCCTGCTTAAGTAGGTGATGCGCCCGCTCGATGGCCCGGTCGGGACGCGAGCCCTGTTCGGGCATCAGGTCGGTGCTCAGGCTCGGCACCTGGCTCGCGATGGTCCGACTATCACCGGTGAGGGGACTCACCACAAACGGCTGGGCCGCGAATACCACCAATGCAGTTTGGCCCTCGCGGCGTCGGCGCAGGATATCTTGGAGCTTGAGCCGTGCCCGTTCCAGACGGTTCGGTTTGAGGTCGGTGGCGTCCATCGAGCGCGACAGGTCGAGCAGTACCACCAAAGCCGACTGCTGGCGAAATACCGGTTGTTCTAGCTTCTGCCACACCGGTCCAGCCAGGGCCAGGATCGCCAGCAGCCCACCACCGCCCACCGCCAACAGCAGCCAGGGACGCTGCTGTGATTCGTTACCAAGGAGCAGGTATGGCAACAGGCGTGGGTCAACCACGGTCTGCCAACTGCCTGCCGTGCGGCGTTGACGCCATAGCAACCAAGTTAGGACAGCCAGGGGCAATAGAGCCAAGAACCAGGCAGGGCGGAGGAAATGGAAACTATCGATCAACACGTGAGTTACTCTAAAGGTTTGTCCATCAGATTCGCTGATTGCGGACTACTGCCCAGATCAAAGCGTCGCGGTATGAATTTCTTAGGAACTCGTAGCAAGAAGTATTCGTCGTGAATGGCAGAAAAATAGAGCCCCGCATTAGTCTCTCGTTGTTGTATCACGGTACTGGCCTGTACCACCACAACGATTCCATACAGCGTCTACCTGCGCACTCCGGAAGGAAACGAGGGAAGAAGTTCCGCATAATCTTTAGGCTCTGCTGCCACTCCTCCTCTTTCAGGGTACTTTTGTTCGTCATCACATAGATCGCATTGATCTCATTACTGACCATTTGGCTAGTTTCAACCATTTTGCGATCGATTCCGGCCATTTTGCACGGTTGGGCTTTATCCTAGTTTTGCCAGTAGGCCATATTGCCAGTTGAGAGAATTTACCACTTCGTACCCATACCACCAATGCAGCGAGCAATAGCGCTGCGGCCAACGGCCAATAGAACAAAGATTGCAGCGGTCGAAAGGTGTGCCGTTCCGCGCTGGTTGGCTCCAATTGGTCGAGTAATTGGTAGATCTCTTCCAATTGGGCACTGTCACGCGCGCGGAAATAACGACCATGGGTGGATTCGGCGATGGTACGCAGAGTCCTTTCGTCTAGGTCGGCGGAAGGATTGACACGCTGGGTACCGAATAGCGAGCGTACCAACATTTCATCAGCACCCACCCCGATGGTGTAGATGGTCAGTCCCTCCTTGGCGGCTAGGGTAGCCGCTTGGAGTGGTTCTACTTCACCGGCGGTATTGGCGCCATCGGTAAGTAGGATCACCACCTTATTGCCCTGCGGGTCATCACGTAACCGCTTGGTGGCGAGACCGATGGCATCGCCGATGGCGGTTTCCTTACCAGCGAGACCGATGGCGGCCTCGTCGAGCAATTGCCGCACGGTAGCACGGTCAAAAGTAAGTGGTGTTTGTACATAGGCTTGGCGACCGAACAGAATGAGCCCCAGACGGTCACCTACACGTTGTTCAATAAATTTACCCGCGACGTGCTTAATGGCGGTAAGGCGATCCACCGGATGGTCGTCAAGCAGAAAGTCGGCGGTCTCCATGCTACCGGAGAGGTCCACCGCGAGCATTAGATCGCGTCCGCTTACCGGCAACTCAATGGCATCACCCAACCATACCGGCCGAGCCACAGCCAGCACCAACAGCAACCAGGCAAGGGCAGCACCCCACAGCAAACGTCGATCAGTACGACGATGACCAAATGTTGATCCATCTGCGGCAATGGAAAACGACTCCAGAGTGGGAACACGCAGGGCCGCCTGTTCAACTGCGGTAGCCGAATGCCACCAGCGACGCAGCAATAGCGGCACCGGTAGCAACAGCAAGTACCATGGCCATTGAAATTCGATCATGGCTGCCTCCTGTTCTTTGGTAGAGCCTTACACCAGCGTTCCGTTAGTGTCAGCAGCTTTTCGGTCTCGACTTGTGCTGTCGCCATGTAGGGGGCGGCTACCAAGGTACGACCAATTCCTTTCTGAAACGGTTGTTCACTGGGTAGCGCACTGTCCAGAAAGGCGAGCCACGCCTCACCATAGAGCGAGGCTACCTCGAGGCGCGGAAAACGGGTGAGAGCGATGCGTCGGAGCAGCATCGATAGGCGGCGCACGGTATCGTGGGCGTTAATCGTGCCCGCCCGGTAGTGGTGACGTAATTGGATCAGTTCGGAGAGGGCAACGCGGCGCCAGCGTTCGGCACGATGCCGGCGAAACAGCCATATACCGAGTACGGCCAATACCAACACTAGGCCCGCCAAAAACCACCAACCAAAGGCAGGTGGCCACCAGGAAATTGGGGTCGGCAGATGAATGTCGCGTAGTTGGTTCAACATAGTTTGCGGTGGACGCTACGGGTTACTAAATTATTCTATGGCAATGGATTGCGAATTTAGGCGAGAGATTTTAGTAGAGCAGAGCTATTACCTGCGTAGCTTAGGTCAACGTAAGGCACTACCCAACTTCTGTACGGGGCGTATTTTAGAGGCAGCAGTTATTCGTTTATCTTCAGGCCCGTGGATTTGCTCGCCCCCCATGTTGTTGTTAAGCAGCCTTTCTTTGGATTTGAGAAAGAAACATACTCTCAATACTTAAATGATAATCAATATCAGGCCATTCAATACCTGTTCCCTGACAAATAATCCTATAGTTTCTCAGTTGAAATAGTGACGCACTCTGTAATTCCTTGTACCAAGACATGGGAGTTGAAATAACCCGTTCATCTTCAAGTTCCACATGAAGGTAGCGATCGTCAAAATAAACCATTTTGCCTTTAGGTAAAGTATTCATCCCATTTCCTCTCGAAATTTACCTTTGTTTACCTCAGTGATGGAAAGTGCCTTTCTTAACTCTTTAGGTCCCATGTGGCTATTAACGATACGAAGAGATACCAGCCCAATTTTTGCAAACTCGCCCGATTTCTCAACGTGAATATGTTTTGGCTCATGTTCGTTTGCGTAGAAAAAGAATTTGAATCCATCTTGAAGTAATAATGTTGGCATATCATAGGATTTTCTGTTTTATTTGGTGATTTTATTTTGATTGGGCAGCCCGCGTGGGATGCGGTTAAGGCAAGTCCCGGTTAAAAAACTACCAGGGTAACAACTGCCACGTAGCGGGACCTTGGTCACCGTTTCGTCAGGCCACATTTAGCTTGCTACCATGAAGGGGTTATGTCATTTAGCCCATGGTAGCGACTCACGGCCATTAAGTTAATGAATTCTGTTTTCTAACAAACAGTTACAAATTCTGTTACATCGTTCCCACGCTCCGCGTGGGAATGCATCCCGCGACGCTCCTGCGTCGCGTGTCTCGAAACACGGCGCTCTCATTGTGGTAATTCCGTTCCATGCGGTCATATACAACAATGACTTCCGCCTTGTTCGTGATCCCCACCAATACGCGACGCTGGAGCGTCGCGGGATACATTCCCACGCAGAGCGTGGGAACGATGTAATTAGGCAGCCCGCGTGGGATGCGGTTAATTCCTCACCGCATCCTATGCGGGCCGCCACTGTTTTTTCAGAAATCCGTTCGACTGGTTAAGATTAGCCATTATCGTTTGCATAGGACAGGCCAACCAAACTTGGCGCGCCAAGCAGATTCCACCGCACAACGGCCTGATGGGAGATTCATCAATCTCTCAATCTGCCGCTTTAATTCTTCGCTAGTATCGGTAACTTTTGGAAAGAGAGACGTAGAAAACGGTCTTACTCGCCACTCCTATCCACTAAGTGGGTAGTGGTTGAGGCCAAGCGTACCAGTTTTGTTATTTTCTAGGGAAAATGAGCAAGCACTCTCCATGTAATATATTGTTCGTGACCATTATAAATAACTACCCATCTATCATCGTGTTTGCAGAGTAGATCGTCCCCGAACAACTCATAGTTTTCGTGCGATACGAACTTCGGCATCCTCTACCGAAATGAGAGCACGAGCGCAAGGAATACCGCAAAGAGGCCACCGCGCAGGATGGCCTCTTTGCTGTAGAACCGAAAACCGCGAATTACAGACCTTGGGCGTGAGCTGTTAGGTATTTGGCCACACCATCCGTAGAGGCGTCCATACCCGGTTTACCTTTTGTCCAACCAGCGGGGCAGACCTCGCCGTGTTGCTCGGTAAACTGCAATGCATCGATCATGCGCAGCATTTCGTCGATATTACGACCCAGTGACAGGTCATTCACCACTTGATGGCGTACCACACCGGTCCGGTCGATGAGGAATGAACCGCGATAGGCTACACCTCCCTCTGCCTCAACATCGTAGGCCTTGCAGATCTCGTGTTTGATGTCTGCAACCAACGGATAGCGCACTGGGCCGATGCCACCATTATTGAGTGCAGTATTCTTCCAGGCAAGATGGGTGAATTGTGAGTCGATGGAGACACCGATTACCTCCACGTTGAGCTTCGTGAATTCATCAAGACGATGATCAAACGCGATCAATTCGGAGGGGCAAACGAAAGTGAAATCGAGCGGGTAGAAAAACACCACGGCATACTTGCCGGAGATATGTTGCTTAAGATTAAAACTCTCGTTAATTTCGTTATTACCCATTACCGCAACAGCAGTGAAATCAGGGGCGGCTTTACCGACGAGTACGGCCATGTTTATCTCCTAATAGTTGGTTGGTGGTAACTGTTCATCCCATACACAATGAGAGAGGGTAGGGGGGAGATCAGAAACAAAATTCAATCGTCAGTAGATTGAATTGGTGATTGCCTGATGGTCCTTCTCCCGACCCCCTCCTGTTGGGAAGGGGAGTGAATAATTACGTTCGTTGGTATTGGACTGCTTTACACTTTAAACATTACTACATTAATTTGGTTGTCGGGGTGAGACTTACTATGACGCGCGATTTGGTTTTAGAAATACCCAGCGGATGCGTCAGAGGGATGGCCACGGAAAATAGGTCCCTCTCTTTTTATTTTAATCGCTACGACGTTGCCTGGTTGATAGTTCTGGTCGGTTACGATGCTATTGCCTGAGCACGGGCAACCTTTGTCAAGGGGCATCAGGGGGAGAGTCAGCCGTGGGGCGGGAGGTGCGATAAAGCAAGACGGTACGTACCAGGTCGGCAGTAGAACGCACCTGCATTTTATCCATAGTACGTGCACGATGCGCCTCGACGGTTTTTTCACTGATACCAAGATCAAGGGCAATGACTTTGTTGGCCTTGCCGGCAATGATGAGGTCCAGTACCTCCACCTCCCGGGGGGAGAGTGTGCCGAGGCGTCGGCCTACCTCATCTTGCTCGGCCCGCGCTCGACGTGCCTGGGCATCGCGGGTGATGGCGTCGTGGATACGGTCGAGCAACACCTGGTCATTGAACGGTTTCTCTAGGAAGTCCACTGCCCCGGTTTTCATCGCCTGGACGGCCGTGGTGACATCGCCATGGCCGGTGATGATGATCACCGGCAGGATGATGCCCCGCGCTACCAGACGTCGTTGTAGCTCAAGACCGCTCATTCCTGGCATCCGAATATCCAGGAGCACACAACCGGGCTGCTCTGGATCGGTAGCTTCAAGGAATTGGTGAGCCGAAGAGAAGGTCTCGGCGACAAGACCTACCGACTCCAGCAGTAAACGTAGCGAATCCCGTACCGCAGGGTCATCATCTACTACGAATACGGTCGGTTGTTGTGACATCAGTATTTTCCTCGGCACACGGAAGGGCAAGGCGTAGGGTCATACCCCGATGACGGTTGGGGGTTGCCCATAGGCGGCCCCCATGGCCTTCAATGACTGCTCGGGTGACGGGGAGACCCATGCGGATGCTGGAATATTCCGTCGAAAATAAGGGGTCGGTCATAATAGCAGTTATTTCCTCAGTGGTCCCTGGGCCATTGTCATGAATGGCGACCTCGACTCGATCCGCGCCATCCCAACGGGTGGCGATGACCAAGCGTGGCGTGATGGAGGGGTCCCGTCCCATCGATTCGAGGGCGTTGAGAATTAGGTTAACCAGGGCCTGAATAAACTGAAGCTGGTCTACCTGAACCTCTGGCAGACCTCGTCCGAGAGCCATTCGGATCCTCGCATGGTACCCGCGTACCTCGGCCTGAGTCAGCTTAACTGCCTCGGCCACCAAAATATTTACCTGGCCACGCTCTCGACCCGGTGGATCGCGCTGCAACAAGGACCGCAGACGACGGATGACATCAGCGGCGCGTTGGACCTGGGTTCCAATCTGTTCAAACAACCCCCGGGCAACCTCGGCAGGCAGTTGCCCATTGTGCAACTTGCGGATACCGCCATTAGCGTAATTGAGGATGGCGGCCAAAGGTTGGTTAATCTCGTGGGCGAGCCCACGGGCCATCTCCCCCAGGGTCAGAAAGCGGTAGGCATGGGCCAGCTCTGCTTGTTGCGCACGAAGGCGCTCCTCGGCACGGTGGCGTTCACTCAGGTCGGAGGCGGTAAGGAGGTAACAGGCATCGGTCTCTGAACCGATACCAATCCGAACCACCCGAGCCTCTACCGGTAGTCGCGTTCCATGCCAGTCCAAAAATTCCAGTTCTAGGGTCTCCTGGCTCCCATCCGTCAGAACCGCCAGACGGGCCTGGAGCATCTCCCTGTGGCGCTGATTTAGGTAGCGATTTAGATAACGATCCAAGAGGGTATGCCGTTCGACTTTAAGCAGACGAGCCGCACTGTGGTTGACCTCCAGTACCTTTTGTTTACTACTCAACACAAAGCAACCCAACGGCAGTTGATCGAAGATCTCCCGTAGGTCGCCTGTGACTCGCGACACGTCCGTTGTCGCAGTCTTGTCTAGTGTGCTCAGGCCAGTCTCACCCATAACTCCCTCCCCCTCGTTTAGCACCGCCTCTGTAGGCAGAGAGGCCGGTCTCATAGCTACGAGGTCACGGTAATGTAACCCAAGTTGTACCCGAGTTGCCGGTTACCCTGTGGTGATATATCCACTACACCGTTCATTCCTCAGTGTCCCCGAGAAACCCGGCCCTTGAGGGCGGGGAGGAAAGGGGACGGTTTTTTCCGCCCCATTAGACATTATCGGAAACCTCACCCCCCGCCCCCCTCTCCTTAACAGGAGAGGGGGAGAATTATTCCGTTGTTATGCTTAACTCCTGAACGGAACAGGCAAAAAATCTCCCCCTCTCCTGTTAAGGAGAGGGGGGCGGGGGGTGAGGTTTTGGGTTTTCGATAATAGACCTTATCGGAAACCTCCTCATCACCCACCACAGTCAATATAAATCATGAGGTTGCGTTGTCCGGCAGAGCTAGGTAGGGGGTTTCCGATAAGGTCTAATGTTTGTCTAATACAAAAACGGCCATTTTGCTTCTCAAAAAATGCGCTTACGCGCCTAGTGACGGAGCCTTTCGGCTCGCTCCCCTCGCCAATGTTGCAACGCAGCTTCGATTCTTGCGAACCTTGCAGCAGACCGTTTCGTGCGTACCCGTCGCGTGTCTGCTTCTGCTGCTTTCAGAGCTTGGAGTTGAGGAAGCGCCCCAAGGTGAGTCTTGTACTTCGTTGCAACGTAGTCCGATTTCTCGGACTAAGGCTGGTCAATCTCGGGCTTGCTTTCACAAGCCTCGGGCTTTAGCCCGGGGTGACTGACTCCTGCTCCTTAGCGCCAAGATAAGAGCGGACATCAGATTCATCATAATATCGATGACCACTGGGACGACGTTTCGCAACCAATTTTCCATCGCCCTCCCAGCGACGCAGTGTTCGTGTTGTCACGCCGACTTTTTTGGCAAATTCTGAATGGGTGGTATATTTTGGACATAAGGTCCAAGATAGTCCGATATTGTCCTTAAATCAAGATGCAGTTTTTAGCTCCCTTCCTCTTTTCGTTAATTGAGGGAATGAACGGTTACGGGGTTGGGGCTGGACTCTGGGGCATACCACCCGTACTACCCGTATTGCCCGAATCTGCCTCACTATTCATTGTTTGACTGGTGGCAGAACCCCCTCCCGTGGTAGCAATCACCACCGCCGCCACTGCCGACAAGACTACTGCCCCGATAGCAGCTACTGATGACGAAGAACGGGAACTATTGGCTGCCTTGGTATGGTGGCTCGTCGTGCCGTGGTGGTCCGTCGCGCTGTGATGGGCTGTTGTACCGTGATGAGACGTGGTCCCACCACCCTGTCCACCACTTTGCCCACCACCTTCCCCACCAATACCGCCACCACTGGTACCACTACCACCACTGGTGCTACCACCGCTACTACCGTGATGAGACGTGGTGTGATGAGACGTGGTCCCACCACCTTCACCACTACTACCGCTGCTGTTACCACCGCCGCTGGTGCTTGTACTGCCGCCACTACTGCTCGCGCTGCCGCTATGGTGGCTAGCGGTTCCGTGGTGGGCAGTCGTATCGTGATGCCCCGTCGTGTCGTGATGGGAAGTAGTTTCACCACCTGCTCCACCTTCACTACCTGTATCGATGCCGTGGCTGCTTGCGCTGGGGTGCTCGGTTGAGAACCCACCATTTCCCTCGCCATTTTCACCAGTAAGGATGCTGTGTAGGGGGGTAAACCCACCGTGATCTTTGCTATCCGTAGTTTCCGCACGAGAAAAAGCGGTAGCAACTGTCAGAGAAAATGCAATACAACCTATCAGTGTGTATCCGTGCAGAGACATCTCAGTACCTTCAGTATTTTGTGCCCTGGATGGTATGGAAATAATTTTCCCATTGAGAAAAATGAATATTAGAGCGTGAAATTATCCAGGTAAATTGGTGGGATTAACTTTATGACTAGGTTATTCCATACAATTAAATGGTGGTGTTCCAGACCTGGATATGGCCAGTAATGTTCCATAATTTAGATATTT